>CAMWQQ010000090.1 GCA_947176455.1 uncultured Odoribacter sp.
CCAGTTCACCGTTCACCTCAATCCTCAACGCCTGATACACTTTGGCAAGGTATTTCTTCTCCTTCGCTTTCGGAACGCAACAGGCAATCGCCTGCATAAATTCTTCCGAAGTCCTGATTTCTGCACCGCTTCTGGCTTTCACAATCGCATCCGCCAGACGACGGGCATTTTCCACCTCTCCGTAATCTTTGAAAATAGCCGTCAATTGCTCCCCGTCATAAGTATTCAGCACCGTCGAAGCGGTCAATCGGCTTCTCCGGTTCATCCGCATATCCAGTTCCGCATCGAAACGAAAGGAAAAGCCCCGGTCCGCCTCGTCAAATTCATGCGAGGAGACCCCCAGGTCCGCCAGAATCCCGTCCACCTCCTCATAACCGTAATAACGCACAAAGTTGCGCAGATACCTGAAATTGTGATTGACAAAAACAAAACGACTGTCATCCGGCACATTCTCTGCCGCATCCTCGTCCTGGTCGAAACCGAGCAAACGCCCGTCGGCATCCAGACGCCGAAGAATCTCCCCGGAATGTCCGCCCCCTCCAAATGTCAGGTCTAAATACACACCCCCCGTCCGGATATTCAAACCGGAAACCGACTCATCCAATAGCACGGGTGTATGATACACTGACATCATCCTATTCTTTAAAATATCATTGTAAAATCTCTTCCGCCAGTTCACCCAACTTCCCAGGCGCCAAAGCCACCCTGTCATAAGCCTCCGCATCCCATACCTGAATCAGGGTATCCTGGGCCGCCAAAACCATCTCTTTCTGTATGCCCGCCTCGTCCAACATCTTCCGGGGCAACAGGATTCGTCCGTTCGCATCCATTTCCACCTCCTGCGTCCCCCGGCAAAACTCCCTCAAAAAAGCGACATGCTTGGCATTAAAACGGTTCAAGCGCGACTGCAATCCCGACATCATCTTCTCCCACTCGTCTTTCGGATACATGTCGATGCACTTCTCGAATACATTCCTGCGCAGGACAAAAAACGACTGTTGCGATGCCGTCATCACCTTCCGGAAAGAAGACGGCACGACAACACGACATTTGCTGTCAGCCTTGCATGTATAATCCCCGACAAAAGAAGCCATAGCCTATCTCTGTTTTTATTCATTTTTCCGAACAAATCCGCATTACCAACTGTCATACAAATAGTTAACAACAAATATACAGTCCCGGCAACCAGACAGATTTCGGTGAGGTAAAATTAATAAAATTTTCCCACTTTCTACCACTTTGTCCCACTTTTTTATAAAAATAATCATAAATTCATTCATGAAGTGTCCCCAAAAAGTTTTGTGTCCAACTTTTGGGGTACAGTTCAATTAAACTGATATGGATATTAAACGGGTCCTGTGCGAAAATGGTGTCCACCGCCGAGCGGCTCTCACCCCTCATCATAATCACGCCGTCAATGCGGGGAGTCTGCGGGCCCGATGATAACTGTACTGTATTCCCAGCGTCTAAGATGTAAGAAAATTTCTATTTGTCTGGAGAGAGGACTTCTTTTATTGCTGAATAGAGATTGGGATTTGAAGCGAGTATGCTATGATTTCGGTTGGTACGGATAGCCTCTATAAGGACACCAGATTCAGTAGCAACAAGTTGACCGGCAGATACATCCCAGCGATTCAGATTCAATTCCCAGTAAGCATCGAAGAATCCCGCTGCTGTATAACAGAGGTCTATTGCAGCAGACCCCATTCGTCTTATACCACGTACACGTAACGCCATGCGGCATATCTCGGCAAGATTGTTGTCGGGGTTGTCATTCCTGTCATATGGCATCCCTGTTGCCACAACTGCTTTTGACAGCTCCGATTTGTCGGAACAATGGATAGGATTACCATTTAACCATGCACCCATGCCCTTGACTGCATAGAAACATTCGCCGAGATACGGAGCATAGACCACTCCAAGTATCGTTTCTTTGTTACGTTCCAATGCAATCGAAACACAGAAAGCGGGTAAACCCATTGCAAAATTAGTAGTCCCATCCAATGGGTCGACAACCCAACGCCATTCCCGGCTTTCGTGATCTCTGCCTGATTCTTCAGAGATAGTACCATGTGAGGGAAAATGCTGGTGTATGAAAGAGAGAATGGAGGCTTCCGATTCTTTGTCGGCAATTGTCACTACATCACTGTCATTCAGTTTGGTTGATTGTTCGAGATCTGCCTTACGGAAGTATTCCATGTGTATGTTTCCAGCTTTTTCCGCCATCGTGAAAGCTGCGGTCAGTAACACACGATACTCATCAGGGATGTTGGGAAGAAATTGTGTTAAATTCATAAAGGATTGTTTTTATGCGTCCGTCAGCTCGAAATGGCGCAGATAACAAAAGGAAACGTGAGCCAACTATGCCACGTCGTAATTGGAGGTCGTAGGATAACCTTTTGCACAGATGTAACAATAGCAGCCCACGCTATACGCATGAGAACCACTATGCTATCCTTGTGCCGTTGAAAATTTCCTACGTTTCCAATTACAAGATAGGCATAACGCTTCTTATTTTTTCAATATGTCGTGGACTGACATTAGTCAATCCAAATGCAAATTTAGTCATAATATTTGGGATTCAGGGCGTTATTGGCATTTTTTTATTAATTTTGTATTATGAAAACTGAAATTGATACCCATAGCCTTCCGGATGGCTATATTGAATGGCGCAATAAAATAGAAAATCTCATTGAGAAAGCAAAACTCAATGCGGCTATTCATGTGAATACCGATATGCTTTCATTATATTGGAGCATCGGTAGTGACATCATCCGAAAGAAAAAAGAACTTGGCTGGGGAGCGCAAGTAATCGAACAATTATCCGTGGATTTAACCCGCAAATTTCCTGAAGACAAGGGCTACTCAGTGAGAAATCTACATTATATGAGGCGGTTCGCTGAGAATTATCCTAATTTCCCAATTCTGCAAGTGGCACTTGCAGAATTTAAGGATCTGCCAATTTCGCAAGCGGCACTTGCAGAATTGGCGGACGGGAAGGATTACGTGGATGTTCCCCTGACAACCATAAGCTGGTATCATCACATCTCCATGCTCCCCAAAATCAAGAGCGACGCGGAACGTGCTTTCTATATCCTTGAAACGACCCGTAACGGGTGGAGCCGGGATGTTATGGTCTCAAAAATAAACAGCGGCTATATGAATGCCGTAGGTAGAGCCATCACAAATTTTTCACGAACCCTACCAGATTATCAGTCGGATCTTGCTCAGTACGCTTTCAAAGACCCATATAATTTCAGCTTCATAGGCACGATGGCCTTGCAGCATGAGCGTGACATTGAAAACCGTCTTGCCGAGCGCATGACAGAATTTCTGCTTGAATTAGGACATGGATTCGCCTATGTCGGCAGACAGTATAATGTTGTGGTTGACGGTGATGACTATTACATTGATATTCTGATGTATCACTTGAAACTGCATTGCTACGTGGTGGTCGAGTTGAAGGCTGTTGAGTTTATCCCTGAGTTTGTAAGCAAACTTAATTTCTATATCTCAGCCGTCGACGAGTATGTGAAAGCGCCGGAAGACAAGCCTACGATCGGCCTCTTACTTTGTCGCAACAAAAGCAATAAAAAGGCTGAGTTTGCTCTGAGGGGAATAACCCAACCGATGGGTATAGCCCAATACGAAACTGAAAAGCTTTTCAACGATGTAGCGTCGGCACTTCCTACCATTGCGGAGATTGAAGATGAGTTGACTAATGACAATGACCGAGATAATGGCGGAAAAGATGACACATAGCCTTCCGGAACGACTAAAAGAAGTCAATTCTATTCTTGACACTTGTTTAGGCTATCAAATGCCTTTTGATCGGGCAAATGTTATTGCTCAATTCTATTACGACTATCAGGACACTAATGTTATTATCAAACCATAGCGCTCCTTAATAAAATAGGAAGGCTTAACCGAATAGATTTCAAGGAAATCGCCAACGCCCATTCCAAGCAATATTATTCCAGATTTCAGGAAGCTTCGGAAAACCTTAATCCTTATTGGAAAAAGTAGAGTGAGCTTAATAACCGCCTTGACTACCTCCCTCTCGGATCAAAGGAGTATACCCAAACCAAAAAAGAGTGCGAGAAAGCAAAGCATGAACACGACGCACGGCAGATTGAGGTCAAAAGACTATAAGGGAGAAAAATTCCCCTCAAATTATATTACATTTGTCCCGAAAAAACAATTTCACATTCTCCAAACGACAACGATATGGGAAATGACCAAGACTTACTTCGTCTTGCCGAAATGATAAAAGCTCATGACATTCAAGCATTTCGTGAGCTTTACATGCGTTACATGCCCATATTGCAGGCTTTCGCTTTCCGGTACACTTACAATTCCGAAATTGCCAAGGACCTAGTGCACGACGCCTTTATATGGATATGGAAGCACCCGGAAAAAATAGATACGCAACGCAACATCGTGCATTTCCTGCACATCATGGTACAAAACAATTGCCTGAATCACCTCCGGTCTCTCCGCATCCAAGACAGTCATGACGAGAAACTAGCCGAAGCGTTGCTGTTTTCTTCCAGCACCCCCTTCATCGACGAAATGGACGACCGGCAACAGCAAGTCATGCAGAAACTTCATTCCGCACTGGCACTCCTGTCTCCGAAAAGTCACGAGATGCTGTTGCTACACGTGGTCGACGGCTTAAAAATCAAACAAATCGCCGAAAAATTCGGCATTGAGGAATCCAGCGTAAAAACCCACATCAAACGAGCAATGAAACTATTGAGAGAAAAATTATCCGCCTTCTTTTTGATTTATTTTTTCTAATTTTTAAAAAATGCTGTCCCCCATTTTGGGAGTTCATGTTTATAAAATACAAGCGCAACATACGGACATCCAATGCCCGCGAGCTGCGGGGCAAACCGTATGGCGTCATAAATAATTGATTATGAATAAGAATCATTCCATCGAATGGAAAGTCATCATGTCGCACCTGAAAGGCTGTGCGACCCCGGAGGAAGAAGAGCAACTCCGAAATTGGCTGGAAGCAGAACCGACACGGGAACAATACCTTGTCGCCGCCAGACAGGCATGGCAGGACGAAATCGCCTCTGTCGGAGAGGACTATGAGGCAACTTTCCAGGAACTGATGACCCGCATCGGAGATACACGCAAACGGCAATTGAAACGCCTTTGGTCGTATGCGGCGGCCGCCTGCGTCCTCATCGGCCTGTTTGCCGGTTACCATTTCTTTTACCCGGAATCTTCCCGGCAAACCGTTCCGGAAAACACACTGCTCTCCGACCATATTCATCCGGGAAGCTCCAAAGCCATTCTGATACTGAACAATGGTCAGGAAATCGCCTTGGGTGACAGCATACTGCAAATCAACCTCAACGGTGTAGAAGTCAAAAACGACTCCACCAACACCCTGCAATACCATGCCGACCACCCGGAAAACCACGAGCACCACAACCAACTGCTGGTACCCCGTGGAGGCGAATATTGCGTCACCCTGTCGGACGGAACGACCGTCTGGCTGAATTCGGAATCCGAACTCCGCTATCCGACCGTTTTCTCCGGCGACACCCGCCGGGTCGAACTTCGGGGAGAAGCCTATTTTAAAGTCGCACACAACGAACAGCAACCGTTCATCGTCGATGCGGATGGCTGTCGAGTAGAAGTGCTGGGCACCGAATTTAACCTCTGCGCCTATCCGGACGACACCGAAAAAACAACCACGTTACGCCGGGGAAAGGTAAAAATCGGAACCGACCGCTTTTCCGCTCCGGACACCCTGTATCCCGATATGCAACTGACCTATGACACCCAATCCCAAAAGAAACAAATCAGGCAGGTAAACGCAGAAATCTACGGCAGTTGGCGGAAAGGACATTTTGAATTCGACCACACCTCATTCGAGCAATTCCTGAAAATCGTATCCCGCTGGTACGATTTCGATTATCAGGTAAAGGATTCCACCTTGCTGGACTACCACTTTACCGGTTCGTTCGACAAAAGCGACAACATCGACGATATGTTCCGGATTCTGAAAAGTTCAAAAATTCCAGTAACCATCAGCTATCAGGACAACCAAGTCATATTCGACAGAAAACAACACTAACATCATAAACTTATGAAAAAAACAAGCACAAACAAGACTTTTCATCCGGGAAGCACAGGTTTCCTGATTGCTCTTGTTCTCCTCCTATCCGGAGGCAACAACCTGCAAGCCCAACCGGATGAACAGTCCCGTCAGGAAATCAGCGCGGACAGATGGTTTTCCGGGGAAGAGCTACGGAAAACAAATCCCGTCAATCTTTGGGAAGCAATCAAACTGCTCGAACCCTCCC
>CAMWQQ010000091.1 GCA_947176455.1 uncultured Odoribacter sp.
GGCAAGAAAAGAAACGATTGACCGTAAAAGGTGTTGTCAAAGATGAATCCGGAGAGACCATCGTCGGAGCATCCGTGTTTGAAGAAGGCAATGTAACCAATGGAACGGTCACGGATGTCAATGGTAATTTTACATTAACCATTTCTCCGAATGCGACATTGACGGTTAGCTACATCGGTTATGTCAATCAAAAAATGGTTGTCAAACCGGAAGTGACGCAATACAACATTATCCTGAAAGAGGATGCTCAGACTTTGTCTGAAGTCGTTGTGGTGGGCTATGGCACTCAAAAGAAGGTAAACCTGACCGGGGCGGTGGCTTCTGTCAGCACGGCTGAAATAAAAGATCGTGTGCAGACGGATGTGCTATCAGCCGTACAAGGTGCCGTTCCCGGTGTGACGATTATTTCCCGTCCGGGAGGCAATACGGAGATTAACTTTCGCGGACGGGGTAACCTGGGAACCTCGGAGCCTCTCTATGTCATAGACGGTGTAATAGCAACTTCTTCATTCTTTTCAAACCTTGATCCGAATAGCATTGAATCCATTTCATTTCTAAAAGATGCGGCTTCTGCATCTATCTATGGTTCGCGTGCGGCTTACGGCGTTGTATTGGTTACCACCAAACAGGGCAAAAAGGAAAAAACGAATGTATCCTATAGCGGTTACGTTTCTTTCGATAACCCTACTTACAAGCCTGAATACGTAAATTCCGCTCAGTATGCGGAGCTCTATAACGAAGCGTTGTATAACACGAATCCTTCTGCGGGCAAGAATCAGGGATATACTGAAGAAGAGATTGCTTGGTTCCGTGACGGTTCCAAGCCGGATTTGTATCCTAATACGAATTGGAACGACTTGATATTGGATAAAAACGTGGTGACCACCCAGCACTCGCTGAATGTAAGTGGCGGGTCTGAAAAAATACGTTATTATGCGGGTTTGGGATATGTTTATAAAGACAAGATGATTCCAGGACAGGATATGAATCGTTATAACTTGAACTTAAACCTGAATACGGATATGACCCATTGGCTGACGATAAAAGCCGGTATGAAGTATATACAGAAATTGGACAACCGCGATTGCGGTGCTCCCAACTTGGCCAATTTCTCAGTGGTGCCTTCTACGTATGTTGCCCGCCAATCGAATGGCGAATGGGGTACGGTAAACGGTGGAAAACTGGCAGACAGCCGCTTCATAAATTACAATCCGTTGCGCGCATTGTCCAAGAATGACTGGAGTAAAACCAAGTCCGAAAATACGATGTACGACTTGGGCTTTGACATTAAGCCCGTCAAGGGACTTGTCATCAGTGGACAGGGCACTTATAGAAGCACTGAGTATAAGAACAAGTCGTATACGGCGTTGCAGAGCAATGCTGTCAACTATTTCTCCGGTGAGGAAATCAGTGGAACGGGAAATACGGTGAACAAGATGAACATGGACTGGCAAAGTTCGTCCACGATGCTTTATACGGCAACGGCAAAATATGATTGGAGCAAAGGTATACATGCTTTCAACGTGTTGCTGGGAACTTCCTATGAACATTATAAATTTGAACAACTGAAGGCGGCACGTCAGGATTTTCCGTCTGATGGATATACGGATATCAGTAGCGGTTCGACTGCCGGTGCCGGTTATAGCAATGACGGTTCATCTTCTGAATATAAGATGTTTTCTTATTTTGGACGCATCAATTATAGTCTGATGGATCGCTACTTGTTGGAAGTCAATCTTCGTAGCGACGCCTCTTCGCGTTTTCATAAAAATCATCGTCAGGGCTGGTTCCCTTCATTTTCTGTAGGATGGAGATTAAATGAGGAAGCTTTTATGAAAGGAATCGACTGGCTTGATAACTTGAAACTTCGTGCATCCTATGGTACATTGGGCAACATTAACAATGTGGGGTATTATGACTATTTCCAGAATTATTCTTCTAATGTTCACTATACCTTTAATGATGCCGATGTGATGGGAGTTACAGAATCCAAGCCCGCCAACGCTACGCTGGGCTGGGAAAAAGTGACGTTGACCGACCTCGGTATCGACTTTGACCTTTTTGCCGGAAAGTTGAGCGTTACGGCCGACTATTATATCAAGAAAACCAGCGACATCTTATTGGCCTATAACGTACCTTTGGAAACCGGAATCAGCTCGAATCCGTCACAGAATTTTGGAAAGGTAAAGAATACGGGCTTTGAGTTGGCTATCAATCACCGTCATCATATTGGACCTGTAAAATATGCGATAGGCGCTAATATCGCCACCAACCGCAACCGGGTCGTGGATATGGGAACTTCAAATAACAAGACCAGCAAGACCAGTTATGTCATTGAATATATCTTGCGTGAAGGTCATCCGGTAGGGTCTTATTACGGTTATCAGGCAAACGGACTTTATACGCAAGCCGAAATTGACGCAGGACATTATTATACGTTGAGCGGTGTTGTCCCCAATGCCGGTGACATTAAGTTTGTTCCGCAACGTGAAGGCGTGGAATGGGGTGCTGCGATTACGTCCGATGACCGTACTATTATTGGCAAGGATGTGCCGGATTTTACGTATGGTGTGAATTTGAGCCTGGAATGGAAAGGTCTTGAATTTAGCCTGTTCGGACAGGGAGTCAGTGGCACGGAGGTCGCATTCGATGTATATGGAATACACCCGTTCTATCACGGTATGGATCAACCCCGAAAGTTTCACTTGAAACGTTGGACCGAAGATAATCCGAATCCTTATGCGGCTTATCCTCGTATTTACTCGGCAAGTAGTACGCACACTACTTACAATCGCAACTTTAACTCTTATCACCTTTTTGACGCGGATTATTTCCGTATCAAAACGCTGACACTGGGATATCAGATTCCGCAAAACATCGTAAATAAATGGGGATTGCAGGCATTGAAAGTCTTTGTAACCGGTGAGAACCTCTTTACTTGCCGTGCAGATAGCCGTATGAAAGATTTTGATCCTGAATCGGCCAGTGGTGTCATTTATAATCTGGGTACCAAATCTGTTGCATTGGGTGTAAACATTTCTTTCTAACCTTTCAAAATACGAAACAATGAGAAATAACATAAAAAATATAGCATTAGCTCTGTGTATGGCGGGGACATTTATGGCATGTGACTTAGATGTTGTTCCACCGGCTGATCTGGCTGCAGAGAACTTCTGGAAAACAGAAAAGGATGCTTGGTATGCGCTGAACAGTTGCTATGCCGAGCTGGACGGCTCCAGACTTTATGATGAATGTTGTACGGACAATGCCCATAGCCATAAGCCTTGGGAAGGAAATATGGAGATGTTGCAACAGAACGGGATCAGTGCGGCGGAAAGTTATGGGGACTATTATTTTGGAACAATCCGTATGGTAAATAACTTTCTGGAGAACGTGACGGCTTGCGATATGGATGAAACATTGAGAGAGCGCATGAAGGCAGAAGCTCGTTTTTTCCGTGCTTTCAGTTATTTGAAGTTGACCTGTCTGTTTGGCAAGGTTGCTGTTATTACGGATGTTATGGCTTATGATGCGCCCAATGTAGAACGTGACCCGGTAGAAAAGGTGCAGGATTTTATTTTGAGGGAGTTGGCTGATATCGCCAAAATTCTGCCGGAAAGCTATAACGGCGGTTATCTGAATGAAACTGGACGAATTACCCGTTGGGGAGCTTTGGGGCTTCGTGCACGTGCCGCTCTTTACTTTGGTAATTATGCAGAAGCAGAAGTGTCTGCCAATGAAGTGATAACCAAGAGTGGACACGCTCTTTTCCGTCTGACCGCTCCTTTGAATGCGGCGCAGCAGCAGGAGGCCGACGAGATGGATGCATACATTGATTATGAAGCCAAGGGTATCGACAAGGATAAGTTTATTAGAGGAATGTTTAGTTATGAAGCATTGTGGTTTGATGAGAATGCCAATCCCGGCAATCCGGAATATGTTGTAACCCGAGAATATGCGCCAGATGCCAATAATAATGATTGGATGCGATATACCTATACAATACCGCAGTCCATGTCGGCTTATTCAGGTTATATATCTTACGAACCTATGCAGGATTTGGTGGATGCTTATTGGGATGTGGATGGAAAAACGATGCGTAATGATATTGCAAAAGATGCTCGCACAACCAATTTCGCTGAAATGTGGAAGGACTTCTCTGCCAATAGCAAAGACCAGAATGCCTATCAAAAACAGATTCAGGAGACAAATCTGATGGATTATGAGTATATGAAAGAGTTCCGTAATCGTGACAGTCGTTTGTATGCCTCATTGATGTTCCCTTTTAAGGGATGGCATGAACTGGCAGGAAAAGGAACTTTCTATTTTATGTTTAATCCGGAGTATTTCAATTCTAACGGTAATGAATCATGGTCCGGATATGCATTTCGTAAAATGGTGGCATTGGATCCCTATGATACACGGACTTCCCCCTGTGATTATCCTGTTATTCGTTATGCTGAAATCTTGCTGACCTATGCGGAAGCTCATATTCAGACTACTGGCTGGGATGCTTCTGTGCAGACCGCTTTGAATGATCTGCGTGATCGTTGCGGTATGCCGGATGTTCCGACAAATCTCTCCAAAGATGCAGCTTTGGAATTTGTTCGCAATGAACGCCGAATCGAATTGGCTGGAGAGGGACATCGTTTTCAGGATGTTCGTCGCTATGGTGAGGCGTATTGTCAGAAATATATGAATGGACCAACGTACAATCCTTCTGGGGATCTTTTGATTAACAAGGTTTGGAATTCACGCTTGATGTTGATGCCCATTCCGCAAGAAGCCATTGATTTTAATCCTTTGTTGAAAGGTGATCAGAATCCGGGATATTGATGTGTTTTAATATGAGAAGAAAGACCGAGGATGTCGTAGCGACACCTCGGTCTTTTTATTGAGAAATGTCAGATATTGTAATTCAATAATTGTCGGGCAAGTACTTGAAGTGCCTCCGTCGGTCCGGTATAGTGTTGCGTGGAATGGGTATGCAACAACGTTTCACCGGGCATCAGGGGCGCTGCGGGCGAGGAAGATTCCAGTTCGTAAAACGGTCCCATGATGCTTCCGTCTTCCAATGGTCCATCGTTGTAAGCGTTCATGACATCTCCGCGGAACGGTTCCTGTTGGTATTCCCACATGGCATTGACATACCGGGCAGAATGTGCAGGAACGTTGAACTCCACCACGGTGAGCACGTGGTTCTGGGCGTCATAGGCTCCGGCAATGGGCATGACCATTTCAGGCGGGATGCCGATTTTTCCGCGTTTTTTCCCGTCCGCCTTGAAAAGCAGATGCGTTCCGGTATCTTGCAACCTGTCGTTGCCGATTTTCCCGAAATAGCGGTCGTTGATGACTGCCTTGTCCGAGGCTTTGTAAGGAATGATGACGGAATTGGTTTCGGACGGGATGAATTGTCCCAATATCCAGATGGAAGGCATTCCGGTCTCCGGATTCCAGGCAAAATCGCCGGTATTTGTCAGGCGGTTTTCGGTGTGGAAACGGATGCACTCGACACCTTCGGGCAATCGGGCAGGGGATTCTTCCAGGACGACTTTCCGTTCCAACAGGCAGGAGAGAAATGTACCGGAACAATTGGTCAGTTTTGTTTCCTTCTGAAAAGAGGCGGTTGTCGGGGTTTGCTCCGTCAGAGTCCATGCCTCCGTATCAATGACGGCAGGGGTTTGCCATTCTTCAAAGGCAAATGTGGTCCCTTGCTTGAAGAACAGCGAAAACTGTCCGCCTTCGGGTCCCAGCCAAAACCGGTCTTCTCCTCCCCAGTTGTTGCAATGCGGGAGGAATTTTCCGGAGGCAATCAAATCGTAATTCAGCCAGCCGAAACTATATCCCTGTTCTCCGTCTGCCGTACTGGTAAGCACCCTGCCTTGCAGGTCCGGAGTCAGCAACAATCTCTGCTTGCCGTGCTGGAGTTCGATGACATTCAGATGCTTCCGAAGGAATGCCTTATCGTATGTATAATTCTTTGTCATCCTGCTCTTTCCAAACTTTATAAACCTTAAAACTTTACGAACTTTATGAACTTTATGAACTTTATAAACTTTTTACTTCTGGTGTACCGCATAACTGCGATACCCGTAGACAACGATGACCAGAAAACAGATTAAAGGCAGGACGAACGAAACGTTGACAGCCGGCAGTCCTCCTATTACTTGTCGGTCGATGATTGCCGCCTGCAGGGGAGGCATGACGGAACCGCCCAGGATAGCCATGATAAGACCGGCGGCACCGAATTTGGCATCATCGCCCAGACCTTGCAAGGCAATACCGTAAATGGTGGGGA
>CAMWQQ010000092.1 GCA_947176455.1 uncultured Odoribacter sp.
AAATCGTCTACGGACGGGGAGGGCATTTTTAACCTGGGGTTCAATGCGAGTGCCGATACGTTGTTTTTCGTGGACGAGGCTTCCATGATTTCCAATATGGAGAACGAGGGGCATTTCGGGAGCGGATGTCTGCTGGACGATTTGGTACAATACATTTATAATGAGCGGAACAACCGCCTGGTGCTGATTGGCGATGTCGCCCAGTTGCCACCTGTCGGTCTGGACATCAGTCCGGCGTTGGACAAGAATGAACTTGAAGCGGCTTATCGTTTCAAGGTGACGGAGGTGCATTTGACGGATATCATGCGTCAAGCGGAGCAGTCGGGCATCTTGTTCAATGCGACCCGCATTCGGGGACTGATTGGGAATGATGAGGGGCATTTGCAGTTGAGGATAAAAGGCTTTCCGGATGTATTTCGGATTTCCGGTGGCGATTTGCTGGAGGAAATCGACACGTGTTACGGAAAATACGGCGAGGAGGAGACGATTGTCGTTTGTCGCTCCAACAAGCGGGCAAACCGTTTTAACGAGGGGATTCGCCGAACCATTTTGTATCGGGAGGAGGATTTTTGCAGTGGCGACCGAGTAATGGTGGTCAAGAATAATTATTTCTGGGGAGCGGATTATGATAAAGTCGATTTTATTGCCAACGGGGACATGGCGACGGTGAGCAGAACCGGCAAGCGCTTGGATTTGTACGGGTTTCATTTTTTGAAAGCGACGCTGAACATCGACGGTTACGACGAGGAGGTGACGGCATGGGTGATGTTGGACACGTTGACGTCCGATTACCCGGCTTTGACGTATGAGCAGAGCAAGGCGTTTTACCGTGCGATAGAGGCGGATTATGCCGATATCGCTTCCAAGCGGAAACGCTACGAGAAAATCCGGGACAATGAATATTACAATGCCTTGCAAATCAAATTCGCTTATGCCGTTACCTGTCACAAGGCGCAGGGCGGACAATGGGATGCCGTGTTCATAGACCAGGGGTATTTGCCTGATGATATGCAGAACGACGAGTATTGGCGTTGGCTGTACACCGCCATTACCCGGGCGAGGGAAAGGGTTTATTTCCTTAATTTCAAGGAAGATTTCTTTGAGCCGTAAAAAAACAAGCCGGAATTAGTTTTCCGGCTTGTCCGTTTCTATGGTTTTTTCAAAACATCATTTGATGTTCAGGTCTGTCGCCAGCGCTTCGATTTTGCTCATCGCTTCGGCTTGTGCCCGGTCGAAGTCCGCAATGCCTTTCATCGTGGCGCGGGCTTCAAAATAGAATTTGATTTTGGGTTCCGTGCCGGAAGGACGAACCGAGATTTTGCAACCGTCCTCAAGGAAAAACTGGAGGACATCGCTGGTGGTCGGAAAATCCATATCCCGGGTTTGCCCGGTTTTTAGATTCGTTTCTTTCAGGACGGAGTAGTCTTTTTTCACGACAATGGCGCTGTTGTTGAGGGTGGCGGGAGTGTGGTTGCGCAGGTTATTCATCATCTCCTTGATTTCCTGTGCTCCGCTCAACCCTTTCCGGACGATGTAAATCATCTTTTCCTGGGAGAAGCCGTATTCGGCATAGATTTCCTTGAGGATGCCGAACAGGGTCTTGCCCTGGTCTTTTGCCCAGGCGACTATTTCTGCCATTAAAGAGGCGGAAGATACGGCGTCTTTGTCCCGGGTGTATGAGCCGGGCATAAACCCGAAGGATTCTTCGCCGGCTCCGATGTATCCTTCAGCACCTTTCTTCCGAATCATGTCGGCAATCCATTTGAATCCGGTGTAAACATCATAGCAGTCCGCGTTGTTCTTTGCCGCAATGTCCTTGATGAGTTCCGTGGAGACAATGGTCTTTATCGTATATTCCTTCCCTTTGATCATGCCCAGTTGCTTGCGACGGAGCAAAATGTACCACGTGAAAATGATGTTGGTCTGGTTGCCGTTCAGCAGAATCCATTCGCCTTTGTCGTTCTTGACGGCGATGCCGATGCGGTCGCCGTCCGGGTCGCAAGCCATGGCGAGGTCCGCATCCGTTTCCCGGGCTTTGTCCAACGCCATTTTGAATGCCGCCGGTTCTTCCGGGTTGGCGGAGGCGACGGTGGGGAAATCACCGTCGGTGACCATTTGTTCCGGTATGGTGGTGATGTTGGTGAATCCCCAGTTCCGCAGGGAATCGGGCACCAGCTTGTACGTTGTTCCGTGCAAGGGGGTGAATACGATTTTCAGGTCGTGCTGACGTTTGATGGCGTCCGGGGAGAGGCTGACGCTTTTGACCGTGTCCAGGAATTTTTTATCGAAATCTTCCCCTAAGATTTTAATCTTTTCCGGAACGGCGTTGAATTTAATATCGGTAACCTTTACTTTCTTCACTTCGGCAATGACGTTCTTGTCGTGGGGCGGTACCAGTTGGGAACCGTCGTTCCAATAGGCCTTGTAGCCGTTGTATTCTTTGGGGTTGTGCGAAGCCGTGATGATGACCCCGCCTTTGCAACCTAATTCCCGGATAGCGAAAGACATTTCCGGGGTCGGGCGCAGGGACTCAAAGAGGTAGGCGGTAATGCCGTTGGCGGAGAAAATGGCGGCAGTCGTTTCCGCATATTCCCGGGAATGATTCCGGCAGTCGTGGCCGATGCACACTGCCTTCTCTTCTCCGGGGAAGGCTTGGTTGATGTAGTTGGCGAATCCTTGTGTGGCGGCGCCGACGGTGTAAATGTTCATGCGATTGCTGCCGGCTCCCATGATGCCCCTCAGTCCGCCCGTGCCGAATTCCAGGTCGTTGTAGAACGAGTCGATTAATTCGGTGGGGTCGGTGGCTTCCAGCATGCGTTTTACTTCTGCGCGCGTATCTTTGTCATAAGCCTCGCTCAGCCATGCTTCTGCTTTGGCTTTGGCTGTGCGGATGATTTCCTGGTTTTCCATGGTATGTTGATTTTATTGTTAGATTTTCACAAAGTTAAAGAAAATCTCCCGAAAAACCGAATGAAAACGATGAAAAGGCGAATTGCAGGGTGGGCAAGCTGTTGCGATGTAGAAAAAAAGCCGACTGAAATGTTTCGGTCGGCTTTTCTGTATGGGAAGAAGCGTTTAGCCTCTCTTTTCTTTGATTTTTGCTTTCTTACCGGTAAGTTTACGGAAATAGTAAATTCTGGCACGTCTTACTTTACCGACTTTGTTCACTTCAATTTCCTTGATATACGGAGATTGTATGGGGAAAATTCTTTCTACGCCGATGTTTCCGGACATTTTCCGAACGGTGAAAGTCTTGGTGGTTCCGGAACCTTTAATCTGGATAACCACTCCGCGGAATACCTGGATACGCTCTTTGTTACCTTCAATGATTTTGTAATGCACACTGATGGTGTCGCCTGAATGGAATTCAGGATGCTCTACCGGATTCTCTGCGGTAAATGCCTGCTCTGCAACTTTAATTAAGTCCATGTTTTTTAATTTTTTAGCGTTTGTTCTCGAATCCAGCATTGCGATAGAGACTTTTATGCCAGCGGCTGAATACGTTTTTTCGGGTGACAAAGGTAGAATTAATTATTTGAACTTGCAAGAAGTTCACCGGAAATTTGTGGGTGCGAGGGATGATTCCGCATAGGCTTGAAATTTTTGCCAAAAACTTTTTTATTCCGGAAAAAGGTTTTACCTTTGTCCTCGGAGGTGAGGATTCCGAAGTATTTACCCGGAATTCTTTTTAATAAAGGCACTTATTGGAGGATAAGTGTCATTTATTTTTTTTGTATGTAGTAAACGCTTAATTATAACGGTTATGAGCAATAAGAAGACATCTTATGTAACAAAAGAGGGCTTGAAGAAACTGCAGGATGAATTGGACCGGCTGCAGAATGTGGAGCGTCCGAAAATTTCCAAGGCTATCGGAGAGGCTATCGAAAAGGGCGATATTTCTGAAAATGCGGAATACGATGCTGCTAAAGATGCGCAAGGTCTGTTGGAGGCAAAGATTGCTCAGTTGAAGGATACGATTGCCAATTGCCGGGTGATTGATGAGTCGCAGATTGACACGTCCAAGGTGCAGATGCTGAACAAGGTGACCATCAAGAATACCAAGACGGGCGCTACAATGACCTATACCTTGGTGTCGGAGACGGAAGCCAATTTCAAGGAAGGCAAGCTGGCGATTAATACGCCGATAGCTCAGGCATTGGTGGGGAAGAAGCTGGGTGACAAGGTGATGGTGAGGGTACCTGCCGGCGAAATGGAGTTTGAGATTATGGACATCAGTCTGTAATGACTGGATGACATACAAGAGTTTATTTACAAGCAGATAAAATTATGGCTTCCATTTTTTCAAAAATAGTTCAGGGCGAAATACCTTCCTACAAGGTGGCGGAGGATGAACATTATTATGCTTTTCTGGACATCAATCCTTTGCAGAAAGGACATACGCTGGTCATTCCCAAGAAAGAGACGGATTATCTGTTCGACCTTTCGGACGAGGAACTTGCCGGTTTGATGGTTTTTGCCAAGAAGGTGGCGAAAGCGATTGGCAAAACGATACCTTGCCAGCGGGTTGGCGTGGCGGTGCTGGGGTTGGACGTGCCTCATGCGCACGTGCATCTGGTGCCGTTGAACAGCGGAGACGATTTGAATTTCTGTAATCCCAAAAAACAGTTTCCGGCAGAGGAGATGAAAGCGTGTGCGGAGGAAATTGCACGGAATATCGGATAGTAACGGTTTATTTTACGAAATAGAGACCTCGTTTGGACATCGTGCCGGATGAGGTCTTTTTTGTTTGTGAAAATATTTTTGCCGTTTTTTTGTTTTTCTCAAAATTCCGCATTATTTTTGTAGTGTATTAGTAAAGTAATACACTAATTCAATAATAAAAATAGAGATGATGATACAAATGAATCAACTGGATTTCAGTTATCGGAGAAAGAAAGTGTTTTCCGGACTGGATTTGACTCTGTCCGAAGGACACGTCTATGGTTTGTTGGGGAAGAACGGCGCCGGTAAGAGTACCTTGCTGAAATTGATGTGCGGTTTGTTGTTTCCCGGAAAGGGGCGGATAGATGTTATGGGACATTTGCCCTCGGCGCGCAAACCCTCGTTTTTGTCCGATTTGTTTTTCATACCGGAAGAAATTTATCTGCCTGAATTGAAGATGTCGGAATACGCGAAGCTGTTGCGTCCGTTTTATCCGGATTTCGACAATTGGTTGCTGGAACTCTGCATGGAGGAATTTGAGGTGTCTGCCAATGAAAAGATGAACCGGATGTCTTACGGACAGCGCAAGAAGGCGCTGATATGCCTGGGGCTGGCGAGCAATGCGCGTCTGTTGCTGATGGACGAGCCGACGAATGGGCTGGATATTCCTTCCAAAAGCAGTTTCCGGCGATTGATAGCCACTGCTGCGACGCCTTCCCGGTGTATGGTGATTTCTACTCACCAGGTTCGGGACTTGGACAATCTCATTGATGCGCTGGTGGTGGTAGACGGAGGCAAGATATTGGTGAATGCGACGACCGACCGGATAACTGAAAAGCTGGTTTTCAAAAATTTGCGGGAAGACGAACCGGCTTTGTTTGCGGAAGAATCAATCAGAGGGCGTTGGGGCGTGGTGCTGAACGAGCAACGGGAGGACAGCAAGCTGGATATGGAACTTTTCTTCAATGCGGTCTTGCAGCATCCGGAAAAGGTGCGCGATATTTTTGAAGTGATGGATTAAGATAACGTATTAATTGATAGAATGATGAAAGAAATTTTTGATATACGCCGCTTTGGGGCTTTGGCGTGGAAGTTCTACCGGGAGAATGCGAAAACCATATTGATTTTTCTCGGTGTGATGATTGTCGTGACGTTTGTCGTCGAATGTGGCTTTAATCCGTTCAAAACCGAATACAAGGCATTGGACGGGGTATATGACGAGGCAAGGTATCTCGGGAATTTTGCCGGAAAGTTTGCGGGGATGTTCTGGGGGCTCTTGGGACTGTTTTCCATATTTGTTGCCGGCTATTCCTTCAAGGAGGTGATGTCCAAGAAAAAATCCAGCAGTGCCTTGTTGCTTCCGGCTTCTTCGTTTGAAAAAATGTTGCTGGCGACCTTGAATGCGACGGTCGTGGTCGTGTTGCTCCATTTGGCGGTGTTTTATGGTACGGCGAATATCGCCTGTTCCTTTAAATACGGGGCATACAAGCAGTCGTCGGTGGAGAGTTTTACCATTTCGTGGGTTGGGCACAAAGTGCCCGTGCTGAAAGAGGG
>CAMWQQ010000093.1 GCA_947176455.1 uncultured Odoribacter sp.
CATACTTCACCTCCTTCTTTTTCATGCCCATATATGAAACTTCCAGCACAAAATCATCCAAGGAGGCAAACTGCAAACCGAATTTTCCATCCTTGTTGGTCGTCGTTCCGATATTGCGTCCTTTCACAACCACATTCACATTCTCCAAAGGCACTTTCTTTCTGTCGGTCACCCAACCCACAATCTCTTTATTCTTTAACTGAGCCGTACGCTGAGGCAACAGTCTTTTATGAAATACCACGACGCCGTCATTTATTTCATAACGGAGTGCAGTCCCCTTCAACACCTGATTCAAAGCATCCTCCAAGCTTGCATTTTTCAAATTCACCGTCACGCCTTCCACACCCCTCACATCCTCGCTCGAAAAAAGGAAAGAAAAACCGGATTGTTCCTGCAAAACATCCAAAACCCGCAACAAAGGCTGATTAGTAACCTGCAAATCAATTCTTTTTTGAGCATGCGTTTCCGTACAGAATGCCGACAATATCAGCATCAGAAACAGAACACGTGTTCCGGAAAGGATCAGATTCCCCCATCGCTGCCGTTTTTCACGACAGCCTCCACGAACTTTCGTTTTCATAAGTTATAAATTATTTAGGTTAATAGTTAGTCGTAATTTTTCACTAAAAGACGGAATATGCCTTAAGCTTTTTACGGATATGCTCCGGTAACGCCTTTTTATGAATCACCATATTGATGGTCTTATAGGCGACATAAGGATAAGATGCATAGAAATATCCCTTGTAATCCTGCCCTCTCTCTCCCCACGAGTTCTTCACCTTGCAATACTTGTTACCAATCTGGTCCGTGCCTAACCCGACGATATGCATACCGTGATCATCCGTTGTGGCAAACGTGTCGAATCCTCTCTGACGCAACTCCTGAGTTATTTTCACTTCTTTCCCCGGGCGTCTCTTGTTGAGCACAAACATGCGTTGTTGTATCGGGTTCATACCCAGATATTTCTCTCTCTCTTCCGGATCAACATTCTCAATCGTGGTCTCAGGAACCGTAGCATATCCTTTCGTCGAAGCAAAACTTGCCTCGGTGACGTCCGCACACCAATAAATGGAATACCCTTTCATGATGGACTGTTCAAAAAGAGCGGCAAATTCATCCAAAGGCAGATTCCACGACATCCCCCAGTCCCAGTTATCTTCCACTTCAATGGCGAAAGGAGCATAAAACGGATGATGGGTAAAAGAGGTTAGAGCCACATAGTCGTCCGGATTGATTCCCAGGAATTCCCGGAAAGACTCGGGCGTATATTCTTTTCCCCGATAAACGAAATTTTTCGGAGCGGGTCCCAGATAGACATCCAGAATCGCCTCAAAACCCGGCAACCAAGCCGTAGTCAGCCCCTTGTTCGGGTCTCTGGCAATAGCCGAAATATACCCTCTTAATGCGGCATCCAATTCTGCATGTTTATGCTCCTTCGTTCCATAATTCAACCCCGCATAAGTCTCCAACGGTACCACGCCGTATTTACGGACGATGTTAAATATATCTCCCGTCGAACCTCCGGGACTAAACACTCCCTTGCCGTGCATTCTCACAAATTTCACGGCCTTCTCTATATATGCACAACGCACAATCCACATCGGGGACAAATTCACAGAATCCTTCCCCATACGCATAATCTCACTTTCCAAAAAACTCAATCCGGAAAAACTCCAGCAAGTACCGCTATACTCCTGATGCTTTACCGATGTACAAGGCAAAACTTTCGTGTCGGTAAAGCGATAACCGACGGGATTAGACTCCAGAGTCTGGGCACTTGCCCCCAATACCCAGACGCACAATACAAACAAAACGCTTTTTTTCATAGCACACATATTTGGTTAAACGTAATTTCTCTTTCATTTTTCACCCGCACAAATCCGCACCTTATTCCCCTCGTATTCAAATCTCACTTTGCCCGTTTTTTCAAATTCCCGCAACAATTCTTTCATGTTCCGGTTACGGTTCAACACGCCGAAAAAGCATATCTCCTCCAATTCAGAAGATTCAAATTCGTATTCCATTTCATACCAACGACCCAACACGCGCATAATCTCCGACAACGTGTTGTCCCGGAAGGAAAAATACCCTTCCTTCCATTGTATATAATGGAACGGATTAACCTGATTCACTTTAATCTCTCCCGTTTCCCTACTTGCCTGTTCGCCCGGTTGCAAAATATGCTTCTCCTCACCGGATTGAACTTCCACTTTCCCTTTCACCAGAGTTGCCACCGTAGTTTTCTCATCCGGATAAGCATTTACATTAAAAAATGTTCCCAACACCTGTACATTCATCCTTTCCGTCTCTACAATAAACCCGCAATGCCCCGGCTGTACTTCAAAATAGGCTTCTCCTTCCAGTCGCACTTTTCTTTTTCCCTCGCCGAAAGCCACCGGATACGTAAAACGGGTCTTTGCATTCAGCCACACTCGCGTACCGTCACTCAACACCAAATGGTATTCTCCGCCTTGAGGAACTTGAATCGTATTCAGCAAAGTATCCGATTTTTTAGAATTTGCAGGATAGACCAATCCTTTTCCGTGTTGATTGATTCGAACATCCTGATCGGTCAGGGTTCTTTCCTCCTCATCACTTTCCAACACGACAGAAGAACCATCCGAAAGTATGAGTAGCACAGGGGAATTTTCAGGCAATATCTGCTGTTGCCGTTCCAAGCTATCCGAAGAGACAGGATACATCCTCCAAGCCCAAACGCTACCAATGAATAATATCACCATGGCAGCCACGCGACCAATCCAGTGCCAGACCCGTCTCTCCCGTTTCTGTTTCATTCTTCCGCAGAATTCTATCCAAATCCGGTCTATCTGCTTTTCATCCGGCAACGGAAAATCTTCACGGGAGTAATAATTTTGGGCATGCTCCAAAAACGCACGCCGTTCAGGATCGCCTTTCAACCAGTTCTGCAAACGCAAATTTTCGAATTCCGAAATCGTTCGGCTGATATACTTGGCTATCAGCATCCAATCAATTCTATTCCTGTCTTTTCCTTGCATCTTTTTATCATCTTATATATATAAGACGCAAGCATCGTTTTGGGGTGACAGAAAAAGCTACTTTTTTTTATTCTTACAAAAATTCAAAGGAAAATACCGGGAAGTGTATCTTTTAAATAGAATCGTAATATTTTATAAGCTCGCTTTAAATGAGTGCGAATGGTATTTTCGGAAATATTCAGCATCTCGGAAATTTCAGCATACTTCATTCCCTTCACGACATGCATTTCCACTATTTTCCGCTGATTTTCGCTGAGCTCACCCAAAGCTTTTTTTACCAGAAGCGTCAACTCGTCATCAGTCTCCTCTTCTGCAAAAGACAGAATAAAAGCTTCGGCTTGCCTTTTCCGATAAGTATCTGTCAGTTGCAATCGCTTAAAATAACGCAGGCAGGCATATCTTACGGAAGCATAAAGGTAAGGTTTCAACTCATCTTCCGGAGGCAAATTTTTCCGTTTCTCCCACAAAAGGGAGAAAACGCCCGAAACAATATCCTCCGCCTCCATTTCATCCATCACAAAACCATAGGCAAACAAAAACAAAGCTCTGTAATGAGACTTAAAAATCACTTCAAACTCAGGATCACTGTATGCCGTTTTGTTCCCACCCATAAATTTACAAATTACTTCCCTATCATCTTAATTTACGTGAGCCAGAAGCGATAATTTTAATACATTGGTAATTAAAAAGATAGCGACAAGCATATTGAATTTACAGTGTTAAAATTACAATATTTAAAACAATTACCGCTATGTTAACAGAGGTCAAAGTTAAAGAAAAAATTCTGGAAATATCGAACAAAAAGAGGTGAAAGTCTTCAAATCATCTGTTAATAAAGCGTTTATGGAGAAAAAGGATAAAGGGTTGTCTGACAAGTCACAGACTAATCAAAAGCTCCTATTCAGAATTATTTTTTGCGACGATATTTTTGATAGCTTGCGAGTAACCAAGTTCGAGTGAAGTTGATTACTTATTTTACCAACTTGCAAAGAAATAATAATTCACTCGTAAAACATTGATAATTGAAGAAAAATAATTAATATTGCAATCTGAATACAAGTATGTTACAATTAAGATTTGAACATTTTCACCGAAAGATTTGAACATTTCTGCCGAAAGATTTAAAGATTAGAAACAATGGAATACATACGCAGTCAGTGTCGTTTATTGAAAGAAAGAATAGCAGAGCCACGAAAGTTCATGCAAGTACTTGCTGGTCCGCGCCAAGTGGGCAAATCAACTCTCATAAGGCAAGCACTCCGGGAAGTGACCATGCCGTATTCCATAGAGGATGCCGACAAGGTCGATCCGCAGGACACCGATTGGATCGGCAGGGTGTGGGAATCAGTTCGCACGGAGTAAAACCTGAGGACTTCCTGACATACCATTTGGAAGAATTGCTTTAGCCCCTCTACACGTATACTTCAAAAAAAACTTACTGCAAAACTGCAATAAACAAAGTTGTATATCCATTACGATTTTTTGAAAAGATACAACTACTTTTGTTTTTACAGCTACTCCCATGAAAGTTTGCTGGATGTTGAATTATAATTATATTTGCAATGCTATTAAGACTATTTAATAGCAGACGTATTATTATAAGAAGCGTTTAGTTTGTTCCCTCTTTGAAATCTGGACAATTTCATGCATACAGGAATAAACGGTTGCAAACGTTCATGCTTGCCTTATATACAATCTCAGTATATATTCGGTTGAGTGTGGAGTAGCTGTTTATTTGTATGTAGGGTCAGTCCAGAACCTCAAAGAAAATAAACTGATAGTCTCCACACTTCTTTTTGAACGGTAAACTACTCTTTCGGAGACTTGGAGTAATTCACACGTATCGACATTTTTCATGCTTCATACCGGGCATCTTATCGAACAGACACTCCGTGAACAGGGTCGCTCCGTCACCTGGTTTGCAAGACGCTTGTGCTGTTCCCGCCCGAATGTCTACAAGATATTTCACAAGGAAAACATTGACATTTACCTCCTATGGCGCATTTCCGATATTTTGGGACACGACTTCTTTTACGACCTTTCACAGATGCGTATGGAAGAAAATGTCTCCAAATAGGAAACATTATTGTTAATCATTCGACAACACCGTATTCTTCCGTTTTTTTATGACCTCCTCTACTTTTGTAGTCATTAAGTTTAATTAAAAAATAAAGATGATGAAGATTTTAAAATTATTGGCAATGTTGTGTGTAATCGCAACGGTGAGTGTGTCTGTAACGTCTTGTAATAAAGATGACGATGATGATGACAATGGTATTGTCGGAACGTGGCGTGACACTTATGACGGAGAGTGGGATGAAATTACTTTTAAAAGTAACGGCACATTCACTTGGACTTGGCATGAAGAGGGATATGCCGATGAAACAGAGCAAGGAACTTATACATACAATCACCCTACATTGAAACTTTCTGTACGTGATGAAGAAGACGGAAAGGTATATACTGAAACTTATACGGTTAAATCTATCTCATCTTCCGAGCTTGTGCTGGAAGATGAAGAAGAAGACACTTATACCTATAAAAAACGATAACCGCAACTCTAATGTCAGCTAATAGCCCTGGGGGAAGCAATCACTTCTCCTAGGGCTATTTAATTTTCCCGCAACCCTCATTCCACCTCCTCCACCCGTAGCAGTTCGTCCATATCCAGGAGTAAGGTTTGCAATCCTTTTTCTGCCGGTGGGAGGTCGGCAGGGACATGGTGGGCGATGTATTCCCGGTTGGTGTCCGACAAGGTGACTTTCCAGCCTTTTCCCGTTTTGTTGCGGATGTAAAAGCAGTTGTTTTCCGGATTGCCCGTGACAAAACGGGAGGTTCCCGGAGTGCATCCCGTAACAAACAAGGCTCCGTCCACCGGACAATTCCGCATTTCCACCGTCAGGGTATAGTCCCGGATGTCCTCGCCGGCGTCCAGAATGTATTGCATCACCCGGGTCGCCCCCATAACCCCCAATGCCAATCCCGGACAAATATGTCCGTGAAGCTGCGCCGCCTCGAGCAAGAGTTCGCGGGTGTCGTTGTTCAGGATGTGGCGGACAAGGTCAGCCCGGGGAGAGGCGGCACGGATGCTGTCGTGCACCTGGCGCTGCTCGTACAGGGAAGTGTCGCAAAATTTGAGGTCGATGACCGGCGAACCGTCCAAGGCATCCGCACCTTTTACCCGAAGG
>CAMWQQ010000094.1 GCA_947176455.1 uncultured Odoribacter sp.
TTGGCTATGGGGCATACGGCGTGAAAGACAAGCGCCTGAAAGGGGGAGGCGGGTTCGACTGGTCGTTCCGGGAATTGCCGACTTCCATGTTGACGCTTTCGTTCAAGCACGATATGGTGCAGTTGGGGGCTGGGATGAATGCCCTTACGGAAGGAAATATCCTGAGCTCTATTTTTTCCCGGGGGGATAACGACCGGTTGAGCATGGTCAACCAGTTGGACGTGAACTTTGAACAGGAATGGCGACAAGGCTTCAGCAATACGTTTGGGGTGCAGGTTAGGGATATTTTTTCGAGTCGTTATGTGCCTTTCATCAAACCGGACGGGCAGATTATGCCTTCCATCCCTTCGGCGACGATTCGCCTGAATACCCGTTGGTCCAAAAATGAAATCGTCATCCGCAAGCCTTTCGATAAGTATTCGTTGGGTTCGGATTATCCCATTATCGGCTTGGATTTGGCTATGGGAATAAAGGGCGTATTTAAGAACGATTATGAGTTTTACCGGATGGTTGCCTCGATTCGTTACGATTTGCCCATTGCCCCAATCGGAACCTCGGAAATGGTGTTGACCGGTGGCAAGATATTCGGCAAGGTGCCTTATCCGTTGCTGAAGCTTCACGAGGGGAATGCGACTTATTTTTACGACCCCTATGCTTTTTCGTGTATGAACTATTATGAATTTGCTTCGGATACGTGGTTGACCTTTTTTTATGAGCATCATTTCAAGGGATTTTTCTTGGGAAAGATTCCTTTGATGAAAAGGCTGAAATGGAGGGAAGTGTTTGTGTTCAAGGGGTTGATTGGAACGTTGTCGGACAAGAATAACGGGAGCAGGGTGGATACGGATGCCGTGTTGCTTTTTCCGGAAGGCATGTCGTCGGTGTCGAAGCCTTATTTTGAGACCGGCATCGGCGTGGAAAATATTTTCAAGTTGTTGAGGGTGGATGCCATCTGGCGTTTGAGCCACCGGGATAAGCATCCCGGACAGGACGTGCAGAACTTTGCGCTCAATCTTTCCCTTTATCTGAATTTCTGACGTATGGATTCGGGGAAATTACTATCTTTGTTGCATCAAAGCGAAAGGGCATGATATTAAGAGCAGAACATTTGATTAAGAAATATAAGAGCCGAACGGTGGTAAGGGATGTTTCCGTGCAGGTGGAGCAGGGGGAAATCGTGGGGTTGCTGGGACCGAACGGCGCAGGCAAGACCACCTCTTTTTATATGATTGTGGGCTTGATTACCCCGAATGGTGGCAGAATATTTCTGGACGACCTGGAAATCACCAAGGAACCGGTATATCGCCGGGCGCAGGAGGGAGTGGGCTATCTGGCGCAGGAGGCTTCGGTGTTCCGCCGGTTGAGCGTCGAGGACAATATTCGCACGGTGCTGGAGATGACGAAGATGAGCAAAGAGGAGCAAAAGGTGCGTTTGGAGGAGATGTTGGATGAGTTCGGTTTGCAGCATATCCGGAAAAGCTTGGGCATCCAGTTGTCGGGAGGCGAGCGACGCCGGACGGAGATTGCCCGTGCGCTTTCCATTCGTCCCAAGTTCATCTTGCTGGATGAACCCTTTGCCGGAGTCGACCCCATTGCCGTGGAAGATATCCAGAATATCGTGCAGAAACTGAAAGACAAGAACATAGGCATCCTGATAACCGACCATAACGTGCAGGAAACCCTTTCGATTACCGACCGGGCTTATCTGCTTTACGACGGAAGAATCCTGCAGTCGGGAACCGCTGAAGACTTGGCTGCCGATCCGGAAGTGAGGAGAGTTTATTTGGGGAAAAATTTTGAATTGCGGAGAAAAAAATAACCGGGTTGTCCGGGATTTATCCCGTTTATCTTGTTGCATTGCAATTTCTTTTCTATATTTGCACCGCATTTGAAATGCAAATGTTGCGATAATAGCTCAGTTGGTAGAGCGTTGGCTTCCCAAGCCGAAGGTCGCGGGTTCGAGTCCCGTTTATCGCTCGGCTGAAAAATTAAGGAGTTACAAGAAACGTAACTCCTTGATTTTTGTTATGGCATTTTTGAAAGAAACAGGGATGTATAAATACTTAATTATTTGCTTAGTACGAAAAATCGTACTATATTTGCACATATCAAATAATGAATGAAACGAAAGAGATGCTCTCGATGAAAAAGAGATTGGCAGATTTGTTGGTGGCAATCTCGTGGGCTGATTTATCCCGTACTTATTTTGGAAAATCAAGCTCTTGGTTATACCATAAAATGGATGGGCGTGACGGCAACGGGAAACCGACGGCTTTCAGTTTGGAGGAAATTGAAATTTTAAAAGGAGCATTGATAGACCTTTCGGATAGGATACGACGTGCTGCTGAAAAGATTTAATGACAAACCGAGGAAAGTTTATTGTAACCTTGTGGTATGGACTAATGGTATTATGAAAAGGGGACTGTCTAAAACTTGTTAGATAGTCCCTTTTTTATTCTTGTCGCTTCTTACATAAGGGGTTTGACAATGTCGAATTTTAACCCGAGCGCTTGAATGATGCGCAGGAACAAGCCGACTCCCGGCTCAATGAGTCCGTTTTCGATTTTTGATATGTAAGATTTGTTCGTGCCCACTCTTTTGGCCAGTTCGCTTTGTGTGATTTTGGCTTCTTTCCTTGCCTCCAAAAGAATCTGGCTGGTGTAAAACGCATAAGCTTCATCTTCAAACTTTGCACGCTTTTCTGTTCCCACAGCTCCGTATTTTTGTTCAAGAACAGCGCTATAATCAGTTATCTGATGATTGTTTGTCTCCATAATATGCCTCCTTTATTTTTAATGCTTTTTCAATTTCTGCCATGGGCGTTTTTTGCGTTTTCTTTTGAAATCCGTTGAAAAGAATAACGATTGCCCCATCGTCAAAGATGAAGAACACGCGGTAAATATTCCCTTCATATTCCATACGCAACTCATATATCCCGTCTCGTAAATGTTTTATGAATTTTGCAGGAATCCTGTCTTCTGTTTCCAATAATGAGATGATGTAATCAAGTTTACGCAATTCTTTTTTAGAAAGAGTTTGAATAAACGCTTCAAAGTAGCCTCCGTATGTTATGATTTTTCGTCTCATACGACAAATATACGAAAAGTTTCTTTATCTGACAACTTTTTGTCGTATTCTTTTTTCCTGTTTTAAGAATGGAGGGGATAAAAAAGGAGCTACGTTTTAACGTAACTCCTTGATTTTCATTTGTCGGGGTGACAGGATTCGAACCTGCGACCCTCTGCTCCCAAAGCAGATGCGCTACCGGACTGCGCTACGCCCCGCTTGCGGGTGCAAAAGTAAGACTTGAAATGAAATAATCCAACTTTTTCTTGTTTTTTATTTCCTTTGGAATCCGTTCGTTACTTGGCGTATCCTACCGGATGATTCAGGAGCGGACGCTGGGATTCCTTCAGTTTTAACGCCTCTTTCAGTCGGGCTTGGTCCATGGAGGCTCTGGGGACGGTAACGAGTCCGTTGCCCGAGCAGAACAAGGAGATGTTTTGTGAAACGATGCCGGCATCGACGGCGGGCATCAGGATTTCGCCGTTGAACTTCTCCAGGTTCGCCACGATGACCAGACAGACCGGTGCGGTCTTGGCAAATGCCTGTTTATCTGCCACTGCCGGTCGGAAATCTCCCTTGGCAACAGGAGTCAGTTCGTGTTTTTGGGCATTGTAGAGGTAGGCGCCTTCCGGCAGGCATACGTAAACGTCGATTTCCTGTTTGTTCAGGGCGGTAGGGGCGGTGCGTCTGCCGGATTCCGGTCGATTGATGCCGACGGCAGCCCAGAGCAGGTCCGACAAATCCTGCATTTCCAGTTTGCGCTCCGCATATTCCCGGGTGGATTGCCGTTGCTCCAGGGCTTTCATCAGCGATGCGCCTCGCTGGAGGTTGGGTTTGTTCAGGGAAATGCTTTTCAGTTCTTGTGCCTGTGCGCTTCCGATGAAGCAAGCCAGGATAGAAATCAGTAAGGTCTTTTTCATGGTGTCTTTTTTATTTGTGGGGGCAAGTTACGCATTTTTCCGCAAAACCGGTTCGGGCGACCGAGGGATAAATTCCGGAAGGCAGGAATCTTTTGTGCCGGTTTTGTCGTTTATACGGTTAGCCTTGGAGACGGGCTTTGAAAATAACTTAAAAAACGGGAGGAATTGAAAATGAGTGTCAAAGAACAATATTGGAAGTATTCGCTGATTGTCCTGATTCTTTTGCTTGGCGTCGTGATATTTTGGGAGATAACCCCTTTCCTGGGCGGGCTGATGGGGGCTTTCACCCTTTATGTGCTGTTGAGAAAACAGGCTTTTTATCTGACGGAGCGGAAGCATTGGAAGAAATGGATGATGGCTGTGTTTTTGTTGTTGGAAACCATTCTTTTCTGCCTGATACCGATAGCCTTGGTCGTGTGGTTTTTCATCGGCAAGATAAAATCCGTGAATCTGGACCCTCAGGGGTTGCTGGCGCCCGTGCAAAATGTGGCGGACTGGATACGTGGCAAAACCGGATACGATGTCCTGGATAGCGGAAATATCGGTGCATTGGTCGGTGTTTTGCCCCAAATCGGACAGGCGTTGATGGGAAGCATCAGCAGTTTTTTGGTGAATGTGCTGGTGCTTTTGCTGATATTGTATTTTATGCTGACCAGCGGTCGGAGAATGGAGGACTATGTGCAGAAAATCATGCCTTTCAACCGGCGTAACAAGAAAGATGTCCTGCATGAATTTTATACGGTTGTCCGTTCCAATGCGATAGGCGTGCCCGTGCTGGCTGTTGTACAGGGCGGAGTTGCCATGTTGGGCTACTGGCTGTTCGGGGTGCCGGAAGCCTTGTTGTGGGGCATCATTTCGTGTTTTGCGACGGTCATTCCGGTGGTCGGGGTCGCTATCGTCTGGATTCCTTTGGCGCTTTATCTGGGGATTGCCGGGCATTGGGGCATGGCGGCGGGACTGGCTGCCTATTCCGTTGTCGTTGTTTCCAACGTGGACAATCTGATCCGGACCGTTTTGCAGAAACAAATGGCGGATACGCATCCTTTGATTACGATTTTCGGGGTGGTGATCGGTTTGTCCCTGTTCGGTTTCATGGGGGTGATATTCGGGCCGTTGCTCTTGTCCGTCTTTGTGCTTTGCGTGGAGATATTCCGGGAAACTTACCTCGCAAATGATAAAAATGAATAACTTCTTGTCACTGGTGTTAAAATTATTTATAACTTAGTGCTTTGAAATTTATATGATTTTTTAAAATGGCATTATTTGGATTATTCGGAAAGACGAAGAAAGAAAATTTGGAGAGAGGTCTGGAAAAGACCAAGGAAAGCGTATTCCAGAAGCTGGCGAGGGTGGTTGTCGGGAAGTCGAAGGTGGACGATGAGGTATTGGATGACTTGGAGGAGGTGCTGATTACTTCCGATGTCGGGGTGGAGACGACGATGCGCATCATCAGAAGGATTGAGGAGCGGGTGGCGCGAGACAAATATATGAATGTCGACGAATTGAATCGGGTGTTGAAGGAGGAGATTGTGGCGTTGCTGAAGGAAAATACGGTTAATGATTCCGATTCGTTTGAATTGCCGGGGAACGGCGTGCCTTATGTGATTATGGTGGTCGGGGTGAACGGTGTAGGGAAGACGACGACCATTGGAAAATTGGCTTATAAATTCAAGGAAGCCGGGAAAAAGGTGGTCTTGGGCGCTTCGGACACTTTCCGGGCGGCGGCGGTGGACCAGTTGGTCATTTGGGCGGAACGCGTGGGCGTGCCTATCGTGAAGCAGGCAATGGGTGCCGACCCGGCTTCGGTGGCTTACGACACGTTGTGCAAGGCGAAGGCGGATGGTGCCGATGTGGTCATCATCGATACGGCGGGCCGTTTGCACAACAAGGTTAATTTGATGAACGAGCTGACCAAAATCAAGAACGTGATGAAAAAGGTTTTGCCCGATGCTCCGAATGAGGTGCTGTTGGTGCTGGACGGTTCCACCGGACAGAATGCCTACGAGCAGGCAAAGCAGTTTACGCTGGCGACGGAGGTGAATGCGCTGGCGATTACGAAGCTGGACGGAACCGCCAAAGGCGGGGTGGTCATCGGCATTTCGGACCAGTTCAAGATACCGGTGAAGTACATCGGCATCGGGGAGCAAATGGACGACCTGCAGGTTTTCGACCGCGAGGCGTTTGTGGATTC
>CAMWQQ010000095.1 GCA_947176455.1 uncultured Odoribacter sp.
GGCATACCCTCCTCATATACCCACACCCGGCTGAAGCGTTCAATGTCTGCGTCGCTATAAGCCGAAAGAGCCGAAACGAGGTCGTCCCACGTGGCATTGCCATAGGCGTGGTCGTTGAGGTATTTTCTAATGCCCTGCTTGAAGTTTTCCTCGCCTGTTATCTCGGCAAGTTTACCCATCATCAGGGGAGATTTGTTGTAGATGATGTTGTTGTAAATCAGACCGGCATTCTTGAGGTTGTCGAGGGATTGGCGAATAGGGGTGGAGCCGTCAGATCGGTCCTGGTCAAGCGCAGCCGCCATATAGACCCTTAGCCATTCGAGGTCGTGGTCGAATTCGGGCAAAAGCTTGCGGGTCAGGTGTGCCGCAAAAAAGTTGGCAAAAACCTCTTTGGTCCATACATCGTCAAACCATTCCATGGTCACGTAATCACCGAACCACATGTGTGCCGTCTCGTGGGCGATGAGTTTGGCGCGGTTTAGGTATTCGGCTCCCGTAGCGTTCTTGCCGAGAAAAATGGTATTGTCGTTGTAGAATGTCGCACCTGTGTGTTCCATGCCACCGAACTGGAAGCCCGGAAGAATCACCAGGTCATATTTGGCAAACGGATAGGCGATACCGGTGTAGTCCTCAAGCTGTTTGAGTGAGCTTTCCACCTGACTGAAAATATCGTCGAGCTGTGCCAGACGGTCGGGATCCGTTTCACGGTAATAGGCTCCGATGGTGCGTCCGTCACGGGTGTGTTGCCGGTAGTCGAATTTACCGGTGGCAAAGGCAAAAAGGTAGGTGCTCAGCGGTTCTGTGGGACCGAACTGAATCGTTCTGGTATGCGATGTCGCATTTTCAACCGACGACACCACGGGTGAATTGCTCACCGCCTTCCATTGCCCGGGCACGGTCAGCGTGAGATGGTAGCTCGCCTTCCTGTCGGGCTGGTCAAAGCAGGGGAAAACCGAGTGGGCACGGTTGGGGACAAAGAGCGTGTACATATAGTCGGGATTGCGGTTGAGTGCACGGTTGGCAGAAGTAAATTCAATGCCAACGGTGTTGTGTCCCGCCACAAGGAACTTGGGGGCAATGACGATGTGACCGCTTTGCCATACCGGTTTTGCCAAATGGCGACCGTTTACCGTCAGTCGGTTGACCTTTTCTCCGGCAAAGTCAAGTTGCAAGGGCTGACGATCCGGCTTGTAATCAAAGGTGATTTCTATCGTTCCGTAGGGATTGACACTCGGGAGCGAATCGATATGGAGCGACAGGTGGTAGGCAATATTCGACACGCTCGCTTTGCGTTGGCGCGCCAATTCGCTGCTCACACCCGATTCAACAATCGTAGCCGAGGTATTTGAAACCAATGAAAATATGACAACACAAAGAAATAGCGGTTTGATTCTCCACATAATCCTGATAATTAAATAGCACTAAAATACTCCATTCTCAAGCCTTAGTTCTTTTATCTTTTGTCCTAACAACATCTTATGTTCTATTTTAACGATTAAACTATCCTATAATTTCCCAATGACCACCTTTATTAGGTCCAACTCTTTTAACAACCCCAGTATCTTGAAGATATTTTATATTAGTAGCTATCCAACGGCGAGATACTCCAATTTTTTCAGCTATTTCTGAAAAGGTTATATTAGGATTATTCCTAATTTCATTGACAATTTGTAATGCACTTTCTGGTGCACTTTCTGGTGCACTTTCTGGTGCACTTTCTGGTGCACTTTCTGGTGCACTTTGTAGTGCAGTTTTTAGTGAACCTCGCTTTGAAGCCTTTAATGAACCATCTTTATGAGCAATGTCAGCAATAATATTTCCAGCAGCTTCATGACATGGGATTGTTATTCTAAAGAAGGTACGGTCTTCATCAGTAACTACAGTTGCTCGTGGTGAACCATTATTCTCCAAAACATTCTGAATGGTAGGAATACCTGTGCTACGACCTTCTGTCAAATCCAATTCCTTAAGATATTCCCCAAGTCTGCGGTTGCGATAGCGTTTGGATACAAGAATCTCACATTTTGAAATATCAGTAGCAGAAATGCTTCTATCTGGGCCACCTACATTTTGTATAGTGATTCCTTGAGGTTCTACTGTAATCACCACAGGTTCCCATTCACGATAATCTCTGTGATAAAGCGAATTCGTTACACTCTCTTCCAATGCTTGGTATGGATAGGTAAAAAACTTTTGGCTCCTGCTACTGTCTTTTGGTTTAATCACCGTCTGCATCACAAGCATACGATTGAGATATTCCAATGTCCTATCAATAATCTGTGTAATAGAACCCTTAATAACAGGTCCTTCATACAAATTGTTTGGATTATTCAGTCGTCCTTCAGGGAAATATACGACTTCAACCTGTGTACGCTTAAAGAATTTGCTTGGGTCTTCACAGAACATCATCGCTGCCACATTTCTGAGCATACGATTTTCCTTAGGACCGACATACAAGTCCATTTGCTCTAAAATGTCGTCAAGAGGTTTTGTATATAGTTCATTGGCAAGTTTGCTACCAACTTTAACCAAATACTCTCGCAATAGAAGCGTTGAAATATCTTCTATCTTGACATCGGGATTACCACGCTCATCAAAAGGTATACGACATGCCAATTCACGTAACTCATCAAGCACTTCGCCTTTGGCAATTATACTACTTGTGCCACTTCGAATGTAGAAATGTTCTTTTGTATTATTCTTTGTAGTAACATTTTCAGGTACAGAATAAGGTCTATTAATTCCTGCTGGGCACCAAATCACAAGTACAGACTTACCATCCACCTCCTCCACACTTGTGCGAGGCATATAATAAGGCGAAATCTTGTTATTGTAACCCACCATTTCCTGAAGAATACCATCCATATTTTCGGTGGGTATTCCTTCCACAGGACGAATTGCAATTCCTGTTTCTTCATCGGTATCCACACCAACAACGATGTAACCACCTCCAAGGTCATTAAAATCATTCGCGAATGCACATACGCTATGGTATATGCTTGCAGGATTCCAACCCTTTTTGAACTCAATCCGATTGGATTCTATTTTCTGCTTGTAAAGCAGATCGTTTATGTTTATTGCAAGTGCCATATTCTAATCAATTATAGGAGAAGGTTCTAATCTTTTTCCTATGAAATCATCTGCATATTCAGATGATGCGGTATTACGGCTACTATCCCAACGGATTGAACCCATCTGTTGTCCATAAAGATTTACTTTAGCTATGTCTACCATTCTGATTCTAAACATTATCATCCATAGCCTAAAATTAAACTATTATACTGCAAATATAGTGATAACAGTTGAATTTTAAGCTGTATTAGCCAACAACTCTTCTGCTTATCTCGTTGAGGTCTGCGAAAAGGTTAATGGCTCGAATATTTTGCCATATGGCAATCATGCAATTATTTCTTATCCGGTTTGGTTTGTTCAAGAACAGAAAATCCGAGACTGTAAATTAAACTGGAAATAAAGTATGTTCGCTTTTAGAAGAGGCGTTGCAAAGAAATAAATCGGCTTGCCTTTGCTCTACTGACTGATCTATGCCTTATAATCAGTTACTTAGTGGTCGTTTGCATATAGATTGTTTCAAATAAAACACAAATTTTCGGCACTTTTTCTGAATAGTGCCGAAAATTTGCTACCTTTGCAGACAGAGACAGGATATAATATGAGTAACGAAACAACGACATCCATACTTGAATACGCTGAAGTACACCGTGATTTCAGCATGGATGACTTGTTTGCCTATCTTCACGAAAAGGTTGGCATAAGCAGGTCTTCCCTGTCATGGTATCTGTTCAAGCTCGTGAATGAAAATGCACTGGTTAGAACCGGACGCGGAATGTATGCCAAAGTCATGAAACAGCCCTTTGTTCCTAAGCCCATAGATGAAGTAAGGGAAATCTATGATTCGTTGCTGGTCAATTTCCCGTTTGCGAAGTTCTGCGTCTATCAGGGGGATATTATCGCACCCTTGCAGCATCATCTTTCTTCCAACCGTGTTGTCTATGTGGAAACAGGCAGGGATTCGGCAGAAACGGTTTTCAACTTTTTGAAAGACGGGAACCATGACGTCTATCTGCGACCGGACAAAGATATGATTTACCGATATGTAGATATGGACAGCCGTGTCTTATTTGTGAAAAATTTGGTCTCGGAAGCTCCTTTGCAGAAAGTATCAGATGTACCGATGCCTACGCTTGAAAAGCTGTTGGTGGATATATTGAGGGATGCGGATTTCTTCTACCTACAAGGTCGTGAAAGCGAGCATATCATTGAAAATGCCTTTAACCTGTACGCTGTCAATCGAAATCGGTTATTCAGGTATGCCGGCAGACGTAAGGCAAAAGAAGAGATACTGTCCATATTAGAAAATCTGAACACAAAATGATAAAGAAAGAGTGTTTTACAACAGAATGGATCGAACAGGTTTCATTCGAACTACATTATAATGACAAGAACCTGATAGAGAAAGTAATCCGTGCCTTGTCCCTGCTTGAAATGCTGGTCAAAGCCGGGTGTCCGTTGGTTTTTAAGGGCGGAACGGCACTTATGCTCATACTTGGGAAATCTGCTCATCGTCTGTCAATCGACATTGATGTTATCTGTCCCCTTGGTACCAACATTGAAGACTATCTGAAATCATTTGCCGATTTCGGTTTCATCAATCTGGAACTTGTGGAACGCAGGCAACGGGATGATGCGGATATACCCAAGAGCCATTCCAAGTTTTTCTATCAGATTGCTTACCGGAACGACACCGATGCGCAATCCTATATTCTGCTGGATGTGCTCTACGAGGACATTCATTATTTCCGTACCCAACAAATAGCTATCGACTGCCCGTTCATACGGTTGGAAGGAAAACCATTGATGATAACAGTACCGTCCGCAGAAGATATTTTGGGCGACAAACTGACGGCTTTCGCTCCCAACACAACTGGAGTACCTTATTACAAGAATGGAAGGTCCTGTTCGATGGAGATAGCCAAGCAACTTTATGATGTGGGGCGGTTGTTTGAAAATGTTTCAGACCTACAGATTACCAAAGAGGCGTTCCGTAAGATTGCGGTAGTCGAACTTTCATACCGGTCTTTGGGAACGGACATAGGGCAGGTTTTCAATGACATCCGCCAGACGGCACTTTGTATCTCTACTCGGGGAAAAGCCGGAGAAGGAGACTTCGACCTGATACAAGACGGAATCATCCGTGTCAAATCATTCATGTACAAGCAACGTTATCTGATAGATCATGCCATTATTGATGCGGCAAGGGCGGCTTATTTAGCCACGTTAATTGAAAAGGGAATCAATGAAATAGAATCTTATTCCAACAACCCTGCCGATATAAAGGATATGGTCATCCAACCTTCGCTGCCCAACAAGCTGAATAAGCTGAGAAGCAACCTACCGGAAGCCTACTACTATTGGGCAAAAGCGAGTGAGTTATTGGAAGCATGAAGTTTTACGAACATCGAATGGAAAAGATAAAAGCCGTATTAAATCGTTTCCCGTCTTTGTGAACTCGTAGCATTAATGGGTGTTTATAGCAAATGATTGATATTGAGGCATTCATTATGAATTTCCGGTTGACGTCCTGGTTGACGTTGACCCTCGAAATCGCCCCTAAAACGGAATAAAAAAAGAAGCAATCACTTTCGTAACTGCTTCTCTTTGAGGTGGTATCACCTGGAATCGAACCAGGGACACAAGGATTTTCAGTCCTTTGCTCTACCGACTGAGCTATGACACCATTGTTTGTTTTGTGGATGCAAATATAGGGTATTTTATTGAAATCACAAGGTTTTTAGGTGATTTTTTGATTTCATTTTCCGGAGAGGGTGTATTTCTGGCGTTGTAGCCAGGTAATATACATCATCAGGAAGATGACGGGTAGGGAAGCCCAAGGAACTGCCGGATGGGTGAATAGCCATACGGGGAGGGCCACGGTCAATAAAGCGAGGTAGAGGTTTAAATACCCCAGGACAAGACGGGGGATGCGTTGCCTGAACAGAAAGAACAAGGCAAGCAGATTCAGCGGATTTGCCCAAAGGATGTTCCAATTCGGGGCGGTAATCGGGTGAGCGGTGAATCCGCCGAGAAATACAATCAGACAGCCCAATATGCCCGTAAACAGAAACAAAATC
>CAMWQQ010000096.1 GCA_947176455.1 uncultured Odoribacter sp.
AACGGGTCGGTTTTCAGGATGCCTTTCTTGATGTATTCCGGCAGGAATTTACCGGCGTCGTCACGAGAGTAGCCGAAAGTCATCTGAGTCAAGTCGTTGGTTCCGAATGAGAAGAATTCGGCAACTTCAGCGATTTGGTCGGCAGTGATGGCGGCACGCGGGATTTCAATCATGGTTCCTATCATATAGTTAACCTTGCATCCTTTTTCCTCGAATACCTGTGCGGCAACGCGACGGATAATCTCTGCCTGCTGTTTCAGCTCTTTTATGGTGCCTACCAGCGGTACCATGATTTCCGGACGCGGGTCTAAGCCACGTTTTTTCAGATTGCAGGCGGCTTCCATGATGGCACGTGCCTGCATTTCGGTGATTTCAGGATAGGTCACGCCCAGACGGCAACCACGATGTCCCAGCATGGGGTTGAATTCATGCAGTGCGTCTACTTTTTCTTTGATGCGTTCTACCGGAATACCCAGTTTCTGTGCCATGTATTGCTGTGAAGCCGGTTCGTTCGGCGTAAATTCATGCAAAGGCGGGTCGAGCAGACGAATGGTCACGCCCAGTCCGTTCATGGCTTCCAGGATGCCTTCAAAGTCGCCCCGTTGCATCGGCAGGATTTTGTTCAACGCTTCGCGACGTCCTTCTACGGTTTCGGAGAGAATCATTTCGCGCATGGCGTCGATGCGGTGTCCTTCAAAGAACATGTGTTCCGTCCGGCAAAGTCCCACACCCTTGGCTCCGAAATCACGTGCCTTGCGGGCGTCTTTCGGGGTGTCGGCATTGGTACGCACGTACATGCGGGTGTATTTTTCAGCCAGGTTCATGATGGTGGTGAAGTCTTCGTTCAAGGTGGCGTCTTCAGTTTCAACTTTGCCAAGATAAACTTCGCCGGTAGAACCGTTCAAGGAAATCCAGTCACCTTCTTTGATGCAGGTGCCGTTAACGGAGAAGTTGCGTTTGGCGTAATCAACTACGATATCGCCTGCTCCGGAAACGCAACATTTACCCATACCGCGGGCAACTACGGCAGCGTGTGAGGTCATTCCTCCGCGAGCGGTGAGGATACCTTCGGATACGTTCATGCCTCGCAGGTCTTCCGGAGAGGTTTCCAGACGTACCAGTACCACTTTTTCGCCCCGGTTTTTCCATTCTTCGGCTTCATCGGCGAAGAATACGACACGACCGCAGGCTGCACCCGGAGATGCGGGCAATCCTTTGGTGATGACGTGGGCTTTTTTCAGGGCCTCTTTGTTGAATACGGGGTGGAGGAGTTCATCCAATTTTGCCGGTTCCTGACGCAACAATGCCGTTTTTTCGTCAATCATGCCCTGTTTGAGCATGTCGACTGCCATTTTTACCATGGCGGCACCGGTCCGTTTGCCGTTACGGGTCTGCAACATCCACAGTTTGCCGTCCTGGATGGTAAATTCCATGTCTTGCATATCGTGGAAGTGGTCTTCCAGTTTTTCCTGAACGGCGTTCAAGTCTGCATAAGCTTGAGGCATGGATTCTTCCAGTGAAGGATATTTGGAGGCACGTTCTTCTTCGGAAATGCCTTGCTGTTTTGCCCAGCGGCGGGAACCCTCGATTGTGATTTCCTGCGGGGTGCGGATTCCGGCAACCACGTCTTCACCTTGTGCGTTAATCAGGTATTCTCCGTTGAAGATGTCTTCTCCGCTGGCAGCGTCACGGCTGAAAGCCACGCCGGTTGCAGAGTTGTTGCCCATGTTTCCGTATACCATGGATTGTACGTTTACGGCGGTACCCCATTCTTCCGGTATCTGGTTCAACTGGCGGTACAGAACGGCGCGTTCAGTCATCCATGAGTCGAATACGGCACAGATAGCTCCCCACAATTGCTCCCACGGACAAGTCGGGAAGTCTTTGCCGGTTTTGTTCTTGACAACTTTCTTGAAGTTTTCAACCAGCACTTGCAGGTCTTCCACGGTGAATTCCGTGTCGTTCTTGATATGTTTGGCTTCTTTCAGTTTGTCGATTTCCACTTCAAACGGATTGTGTTCGCCTTTTCCGGCGGCAACCCCCATAACCACGTCGCCGTACATCTGGATGAAACGACGGTAGGAGTCCCATGCGAACCTTGCGTTTCCTGATTTTTCCGCCAGCAATTTCACGGCATCGTCATTGATACCGAGGTTCAATACGGTATCCATCATTCCCGGCATGGAAACGCGGGCACCGGAGCGTACGGAAACCATCAGCGGGAAAGCTTCGCCTTTGGAGCCGAACTTGGCGTTCATGATTTTTTCCATGTGCGCGATGCCGGCTTTGACGTCTTTTTCGATTAATTTTACAACAGCGTCTTTTCCTTGCTGGTTGTAAAGGGTACAAACTTCAGTTGTGATTGTAAAACCTGCAGGCACAGGCAGACCGATGAGGTTCATCTCTGCCAGGTTGGCTCCTTTGCCGCCAAGCAGATTTTTCATATCTGCCTTACCTTCAGCTTTTCCGTCTCCGAATGTGTAAACGTACTTGGTACTCATATTTTTGTTCATTTGATTTGTAGTCCCCCGAGTGGGGGTATTGTTATTTGTTTTTTTCCAATATCATGATTTTCAATGTGTCGGATGACGCATGGTGTTGTGACATCCAGTTTGCGAATATAGGGTAATTTTTTTAGATATGGAAATGTTTTTTTTCGGATTGTTGTCGGTGTCTCCGGATGATGAGTCGGGGAGGTGGTGTTTTATGGCGGATGGAGCGGGATTTGTATTGGACATTCGGCATGGTCTTGTTACCTTTGTATTTTCAATGCGGAGAAATGACGGATAAGAAAAGATATCATGATTTCCCTTCTTTTTTCAAGGGGATGTTCCACGAGCGGGTGCAGAAACTGTCGATAGACGGCGGTTTTACCTGCCCGAACCGGGACGGTACGAAGGGAACGGGGGGATGCACTTTTTGCAATAACCGGAGCTTCAACCCGGAATATTGCCGGGCGACGGCTTCGGTGTCCCGGCAGATTGAGGAGGGACGGCGTTTTTTTGCCCGAAAGTATGATGGTCAGAAGTATCTAGCTTATTTTCAGGCTTATTCCAATACTTATGCGCCATTGGACGAGTTGCGCAGGAAATACGAGGAGGCGTTGTCGTGTCCGGATGTCGTGGGGTTGGTTATCGGTACGCGTCCGGATGCGGTTGATGAGGAGATTTTGGATTATATCGAAGGGTTGGCGAGGAAGTGTTACGTTTGTATCGAGTATGGGGTGGAGTCGGTGAATGATGCGGTTCTGGCACGGATAAACCGGGGACACACGTTCAGGGATGCCGAGACGGCTATCCGGATGACGGCGGGGCGGGGCATTCATATCGGGGCGCATCTGATTTTCGGATTGCCCGGAGAAAGTCCCCGGTCGATGCTGGAGGGTGCCGTGCGTTTGTGTGATTTGCCGATAGAGGTGTTGAAGTTACATCAGTTGCAGATTATCCGGGATACCCGATTGGCGGACGAGTATTTGGCTGACCCGTCGGCTTTCCGCCTTTATTCGCTGGACGAGTATCTGGATTTTGTGGTGGAGGTGATTGAGCATATCCGTCCGGATGTTTATCTGGAGCGTTTTGTGAATCAGGCTCCGGAGGAATTTCTGCTTGCACCCAAGTGGGGCGTGAAGAATTTCGAGTTTGTTGCCAAGTTGGAGAAACGCCTGTGGGAAAGGGACGGTTGGCAGGGGAAAAAGTACGGCATGTTGAATGTTTAAGAATGAATCAGGATAAGTTATGATAGGACAGGAAAAAGTTTACCAAGTGTTGCGGGAACTGGGCATCGAGTTTGATTATCTGGAGCATCCCGAGGCACCGACGATTGAAATTGCCCGGCAATATTGGAAGAATCTGGACAGTACGCATTGCAAGAATCTTTTTTTCCGGAATCACAAGGGGAACCGGCATTATTTAGTGGTTTTCCATTGCGACCGGAATTTGGCCATTCACGACCTTGAACAGCGGTTGAGGCAGGGCAAGTTGAGTTTTGCATCGGAACAGCGTATGGAGAAGTATTTGGGATTGAAACCGGGTTCCGTGAGTCCTTTCGGGTTGGTGAATGATGCGGAGCATCATGTGTATGTCTTTCTGGACGAGAATTTGCGCCAGGCTCGGAAGTTGTCTTTCCATCCCAATGACAATCGCGCTTCGTTGGCTGTCAAGACGGAGGATTTTTGCCGTTATATGGATTTTACGGGCAACGAATACGAATGGATAAAGTTGTATTGAGGCAGATGCACGTCAATCTGCCTCAATGTGAAGTCCGCCTATCGGCAGAGAAAGTCAATCTGTTTTAGGATAGCCCGCTTGCATACGGGGCAGAAATCATTCGTGCTGAATTCCCGCATCAGGCAGGTCTGGCAGGGACGGTACACTCCTTTGTTGACGTAGCCGCCACCTTCAAAAACTCCGATTTTGTTTTTGTATTCCTCCGTGCATGGCGTGGGTACGGGCGTGGATTTGTCTATCATTTTCTTCCACTCCTTGCGACCGAAGTCGGTGAGGGTGGTCAGGTTGGCTTCCCAGGGTTCCGTTTTGAGGGAATACATATCGCTGTATGCGGCGTCTCCGGTGTACTCGTCGCCCAAGCCCAGCAGGACATGCCCGAATTCATGCACGTATATTTTGCCGGTGCTGGTGGGGTGGTGTGCGGCACTGATGCCGTAGAAGTTGTAGATGCCTCCCCCTCCGTATTTTTGCGTGTTTGAAAGTACGTAGATGTGGTCATAGGGGACGTGTGCGGCGATGTCCCGCAGTCCCTGAAAATCTTCAATCATTTGGTAGCGTTCCGAGCCGAAGGTGTAGAATTGAGCCTTGGCAGCGGTGTTTCGCCATACGTGTTCGCCGGGGAGGGTGACTCCCGATTCGAGCGAGGGTGCCCATACCGCCCGGACGTTGAAGCGGTGCCGGTTTTCTTTGTAAGGCGAGTAGCTGAAAAATTCCTTGACGAAATTCCGGCAGGCTTCCAGGAACTTTTCTTTTTCGTTAGCGGAGTAGCCTTCCGGAATCAGGGCGAGGTCCACCCGTTGCGCCGGATTACCGGTGTAGGCGATTTCCTGCGTTTCATATAACGGGGAGAATTTCCGGATGAAACAGGAGGACGGGTCGATGCGTTGCTCCATTTTTTTCTCGAAATGCCCCTTTTTGTTTCTGGCGTATAATTCGATTCTGACCGGTGCCTTCGGAAACGGAAATACGACGGATTCCGGGAAGGCTTTATGTATTTGCCCGGCTTCTTCGGTGGTTTGCCATTCGTTGAACAGGGTGCAGAAGCTCCGGGAGTAGATGACCTTGTTGCTGGCGAGGTCGATGATTTTGAACATTTGCACTCCGTAGCCGGTGGTATCCAGCAGGGAGACTTTCGAGCCTGCCCAGTAGGGTTCTTCTTTCAGTTCGTCGAAAAAGTAAGTTTCTTCGTTTTGGTTGCCACAGTGATAGTAATCGAAACGGAGTGTTTTTTCCAGGAAGTATTTTTCAAAGGTCGCCTGTGCCTTGAGGATGCCGGGCAACAGGATGAGCAGAAATAAAACGATTTTTGCGTTCATGTCTTGATGGGTTGATGGTTAATATCTTCTGTCGTACCAGGAGTCTTTTTTCATCAGTTTCAAATCCTGCAACATACTGGACCTGACGTTGATTTGAAAGTTGTAGGACTGGTGGGTTCCGAACGGGATGCAGGAAAAACGCATCTCCCAGCAGTGCAAATCCCGCGTAAGGTTAAAACTGGTGGCGGTGATTTCTCTTTGCTGGAAATCGTATCCTGTGCTATACCCCAATTTCCATTTGGGTGTCAGGGAGATGTCACCGTTGATGCGAATCATCTGGGATATGGTGGTTTTGCTCAACGGATGTTTGGCTCCCGGGTCGGGGTTCCGGGTGTAGTTCTTGGAGTAGTTGAAGGTGTAGTCGAGGCTGATGCTCCAAGGTACTTCAAAATCCATGTAGTCTTCATAATGCCCGTAGCCTGCTGTTGCCAGTTTGTTTTGTTTCTCTTCTTTCTTTTTGCCTTTATCGGAAGAGAATTGTATGCCGGAGGAAGCGGATACCCGGGTGAGCCGTCCGACGCCTCCGTTGTATTTGTTGATGCGCACGGCATTGGCATTGATGGCATAGGGGTCTAACGTTCCGGAGAGGTTGATGTTGA
>CAMWQQ010000097.1 GCA_947176455.1 uncultured Odoribacter sp.
TTCCGGTCGGCAAAAGGTTTGAAAACCTCGTCCGGCACATATTGGAAAGGAATATTATTTTCCCGGACGACATTGAACAATTGCTGGAACAATTCTCCCCGGTTCCCCTTTTTCAACATCACCTTGTCTATCTCTTTTCCCTGCTGTATTGCCTCCAGCACGGCTCGGATGCCGAATATACATTCCTGTTTATACTTTGCCATATTGTTTCGTTTCTATCGTTTATCATCCTTTCATTTTATCCGCTCCAACTCCTCCGTAGCCTTTTCCCATTCCTCCATGGCTTCCTCCAACCGCTTCTGCACCTCTCCGTACCTTTTCAGCAACGCCTCTCCCGTCTCTCCGTCCGCCATTTTCTGCTCCATATCCGCAATTTCCGCCTCCAGCTCCGCCACCGCATTTTCTGCCCGCTCAACCCGTTGTTCCGCCTTTTTCACCTCCCGATTCAACTGCTTGCGTTCCTCAAAGGACAATTTGTTCTCCACCACCGGATTCACTGCCGTCTGTCGCTTTGCCTCCGGCTTGTGCAACTGCTCGTACTCACGGAAACAGGCGATTTTCTTCGCTTCCAAGAAATCGGTCACGCCCCCCAGATATTCTTTCAGTCCCCGGTTGGCAAACTCATACACCTTATCCGCCAAGCCGGTTAAAAAGTCCCGGTCGTGAGAAACGACGATGACCGTTCCTTCAAACTTCCGGAGCGCCTCTTTCAAGATATCCTTCGTCCGCATATCCAGATGATTCGTCGGCTCGTCCAGAATCAACAGATTGTAAGGTTCCAGCAACAACCGCACCATAGCAAGACGCGTGCGTTCCCCTCCGGACAATACCTTTACTTTCTTGTCCACCTCTTCGCCCGAAAACAAAAACGCCCCGAGAATATCCCGGATTTTTTTCCGGATTTCACCTTCCGCCACCCGGTCCACCGTATCCAGCACCGTCAGTTCCGGGTCCAACAGGTCCGCCTGGTTTTGGGCAAAATAACCGATATTCACGTTGTGTCCGATTTTTAACTCCCCATCGTAAGGAATCTCATTCATTATCATCTTCACCAACGTGGACTTGCCCTCACCGTTCTTGCCCACAAAAGCCACTTTCTCTCCCCGCTTGATGTCCAAATCGATATTCTCCAGCACCAAATGCGCGCCGTAAGCCTTGGTCAATGCCCTGCCGGCAACCACGATCTCTCCCGAACGGACTGCCGGCTGAAAATGCACCGCAATACGGGCGGCATCCTCTTCCTCCACCTCGATGCGCTCAATCTTTTCCAACTGCTTGATTCGGGACTGCACCTGCACCGACTTGGTCGCCTTGTAGCGAAAACGCTCGATGAACTCCTCCGTATCCTTGATTTGCTTCTGCTGATTCTGCCAGGCGCGCATCTGTTGCTCCACCCGCTCCTTGCGCAATTCTTCAAAACGGGAATACGGCACCTTGTAATCATATATCTTGCCCAAAGAAATCTCAATCGTCCGGGTCGTCACATTGTCCAGGAAAGCCCGGTCGTGCGAAACCAGCACGACGGCACCCGGATAACTTTGCAAGAAAGATTCCAACCAGGTAATGGACTCGATGTCCAAGTGATTCGTCGGTTCATCCAGCAAAAAGATATCCGGACGAGCCAACAGGATTTTCGCCAACTCTATCCGCATCCGCCATCCCCCGCTGAACTCCTCGCAATTCCGCTCCAAATCTTCCGGCTTGAACCCCAAACCTTTCAGAATGACTTCGACCTCCTTGTCCACATTGCCCTCTCCCCGGATACTCAAAAGTTCGGTCTTATCGTGAATCTTGTCCAATAATTTCAGGTAGGCATCCGACTCGTAATCCTCCCGTTCCGCCAATTCCATATTCAATCGCTCCACCTCATCCCTCAACGCAAATAAATCCGCAAAAGCCTTTTTCGCCTCTTCCCGCACCGTATTGCCGTCCGTGTACACCTTAGTCTGTGGCAAATAGCCGATTTTCACGTCCGACGCCATCGAAATAGTCCCCTCAGAAGGAGTCTGCACACCTGCCAGCATCTTCAACGTAGTCGACTTGCCCGCCCCGTTTCGTCCCGTCAGACCAATCCGGTCCTTCTTGTTAATCAAAAACGAAACAGAATCCAACAAGTAAAATCCGCCAAATATCACACTGACATTATTTACCGAAATCATATCATCCGAAAATTAACATTACGAAAGGCAAAGATACGAATAAGTTAAGTGCAATGCCAAATTTATTTGAGCATTGCCGAACGCAAGTATCTTGAACGAAGTCAAAGATACGAAAAGTCGAGAGCAGAAACAAGTTTACTTGCAATTGCCGATACGTTGGATTATATGCGAGAAAGGACATGGGGAATCAGAATTGTCAGACAAATCCAACCAACAACAATTGAACTAATTCGCAATTTTAATGGAAAATCATATAGTTTGAATGGTTTTTGATTAAAACTAATTCATTACTTTTGTAATAAATGGGAAAATAATAAACCTATATGGAAGAGACGAAAGATATAAATCGAATCAAAGTTGTGCTCGTTGAGAAGAAACGAACCAACAAATGGCTAGCTGAGCAATTAGGAAAGGATCCGGCAACAGTTTCAAAATGGTGTACCAACACCTCACAACCGGGATTGGAAACATTGTTGCAAATTGCCAGTGTCCTTGATGTCGATGTGAAAGATTTACTTCATTCAACAAAAGAAGATGCAATGTATATCAAAGTTCCAACCAACATAACGATGTAAAGACAATTAAAAATATGCCCAAAAACAAAAATGCAGAATATCGATTCCTTGTTTTAGACAGATGCTTTAGCGATTTCCGCCATAAATATACTATTGAAGACCTATTGGAAAAGGTCAATGATAAATTATATGATGCAAACGGCAGCAAGTCTATGATTATGAAACGGCAATTGCGAGGAGATTTAAATGCCATTCGCAAGATGCTCCCGGACGACATATACCTTGAAGCTATTCCGTATGATGGCAAGAAGTGTTACTATCGTTACTCTAAACCGGATTTCTCTATCTACCAAAATGAACTTTCTGTTGCAGAGGTGCAAAATCTCCGTTCTACCATAGAAATGTTAGGTAAATACAGAGGTTTGCCATCAAATGGATGGTTGGAAGAAGTTATCTCTAATCTCGAAATCAGATTTGGAGTCAAAAGCAACGCTGAAAATCTTGTTTCATTTGGGCAAAACGAACAATTAAAAGGATTAGAATATCTTTCTGATATTATCGATGCGACAATCAATCATCAGCCATTAGGAATTGAATACATATCAGCTAACGGGAAGCACCACCTACACACATTGCACCCCTATTTTGTAAAGCAGTACAATGAAAGATGGTATCTGCTTGGTCTTGATGAAAAAGAGGAAAGAATCAAGAATCTTGCATTTGACAGGATTCAATGTATAGCTCACAGCAATCATACGTTTCGCAAAAATGAGTTCATTGATTTCAATTCCTATTTCGACAATGTGGTCGGCGTAACAGTTCCGAATGAAGCTAAGTTGGAAGAGTTTGTATTAAGGTTTACTCCACAACGCTTTAAGTATGTTACTTCTAAACCTATTCACAAATCTCAAAAGACGATTAATGAAGAAGATTGCATCATATCTCTTACACTATATCATACCTTGGAACTGGAACAGCAGATATTCTCATTCGGACCCGATGTGGAAGTATTGTCCCCAACTTGGTTCAGAGAGGAATTTGCTAAAAAAATCAGTGATTGCATGAAAAAATATTTTCCTAGGCAAAACCTCTGCATAGGAAAAGATGAACTTTGCTCCCGTCATCAAACAATGGAAGTTAAACTTTAATTTAGTAAAGATATGCCAATGTAGAAAATTAAAAGGAATAAGATATATGAGCAACAATATACAACAGCAAACGATTATCAACATTCAAGAGAAAGCAAACCTTATCTGGGCGATTGCAGATAAGTTAGTAGGGGTATATAAACCTCACGAATATGGCAATGTTATTCTCCCGATGTGCGTTATCAAACGCTTTGAGGACACTCTCGCGCCTACCAAGCAGGCTGTTCTTGATACAAATGCCAAACTTGACAAAGATGGCATTATGGTGAAAAAGGGATTCTTAGAGACAGCAGCCAGTCAGCAATTCTACAACCTTTCTCCGTTCACATTTCAAAGCCTGTTGAATGATCCTGAGAATATCAAAGAAAACTTCGAATCATATCTCAATCATTTCTCTGAAAATGTAATTGACATCATCCATCGTATGGATTTCGACCGCGAACTCCAAAAGATGGCTGATAACAATGTGCTATATCTTGTCATTAAAGAGTTCTGCACCACCAAGGCTTATCTTGGAGCTGATGTGGTTACCAGTGTGGATATGGGTTACATTTTCGAAGAGCTTGTGCGCAAATTCTCTGAAAGCTATGACGAACAGGCTGGAGCGCACTTTACTGCCCGTGACATTATCTATCTCATGGCAGAACTGCTTGTTGGCAACAATGAACAGAAATTGAAACGTGAAGGTATTACTGCCTCCATCTATGATATGGCAATGGGTACAAGCCAGATGCTTGGTTGCTTGACTGAACGTTTTCTGAAGATTGATCCGGAAGCGGAGATTACAAGTTACGGACAGGAATTAAACAATCAGACTTTTGCCATTGCCAAAGCCGATACACTTATCAAGGGAGGCAATGCCGACAATATGCGCCAAGGAGATACGCTTGGCGATGACAAATTCTCTGGTTACAAGTTTGATTATATCATTTCAAACCCACCTTTTGGCATTGAATGGAAAACTTCAAAAGAAGCAGTGGAAAATGAACATAATCTTGGCGAAACCGGTAGATTCGCTCCCGGACTTCCTGCCATTGGTGATGGCCAGATGCTGTTCTTGCTAAATGGCATAGCTAAACTGAAAGACGATGAAGGTCGAATGGCAATCATTCAGAACGGCAGCAGTCTTTTCAAAGGGGATGCCGGCAGTGGCGAAAGTGAAATCCGTGGCTATTTGTTGGAAAACGACTGGCTGGAGGCTATCGTTCAGTTGCCTAACGACTTGTTCTACAATACCGGTATTGCTACTTACATTTGGCTTATCACCAAGAATAAAAGCGAAGAACGTCAAGGCAAAGTCCAGCTTATAGATGCAAGTCAATGTTATGACAAACGTCGAAAGAGTCTGGGCAATAAGCGGGTGGAGATAAGTGACCGCTGCCGCGATCTTATCATGGAGGCATACAAGGACTTTACAGATTGGGTATACATAAGTGAAGATGGAACTTTGAAGGTTGAGAGCAAGGTGCTTGACAATGAATATTTCAAGTATTCCAAGCTCACGGTGGAGCGTCCTTTACTTGACGAAGAGACAGGAGAACCCATCCTAAAGAAAGGCAAACCGCAACCGGATGCCAAGAAACGCGACACGGAGATTGTCCCTTGGATCGAGGATGTGGACGAGTACATACAAAAGAATGTTCTGCCATACGCACCGGATGCCTGGATAGACGAGCAGAAGACCAAGATTGGTTATGAAATACCATTTACTCGTGAGTTCTATAAATATGTGGCTCCCCGTAAGAGTGAGGAAATTTTTGCGCATTTGAAGGAGTTGGAAGGATTGGAAAGTGAGTTGATGACTAAAATATTGGGATAGGCATGGCAAAGACATACGAGACATATAAAGATAGTGGAGTCGCATGGATTGGGAAGATTCCAAACAATTGGAAAACATGCCGAATAAAGGATGAGTACGTTTTTCAAACGGGAGCAACTCCGCCTACAGGTAAAGAAGATTTTTTTGAAGGAGATAATGTTTGGATTTCCATAGCAGATATGAAGGAACGAATCGTTTATGATTCAAAAAAGAAGTTATCTGATTTAGGAGTACAAAAATGCAGTATGTCTATTGTGCCCCAAGGTTGCTTATTATATTCTTTCAAACTATCTGTAGGACAAGTTGCTTTTGCAGGTTGTGATTTATATACAAATGAAGCTATTGCATCATTTCTCACAGAGCGTGGATATTTACCTTTCTTATATTATACCGCACCTCTATTTCTGTCTATTATAAACATATCCGAGACAAAGAGACCTCTCTACGGATCGTATGCCGTCGGCTGCGTGGAAATGAAAAG
>CAMWQQ010000098.1 GCA_947176455.1 uncultured Odoribacter sp.
CCGATAGGAATGACTTTTACACCGTCTTCGCGGGTGTAAGCCAATTCGCCGCCAGTCAGGACAATCAGGAGGTCGGGAAGACGCAGTGGGGTCTGTTGCTCCTCTTCATTTTTGATTTGAATCAGTTGTTTCAGCTTCAATAAATGACGGGCAGCCTCTTCTATTCTGTCGCTTCCGAGCTTGCATTCAATCAAGGCGTAACGCCCGTCGTTCAGATGAAGAACAGCGTCAGCTTCCAGTCCGGAACGATCGTGATAGTACGACAAACGTCCCCCCAATCCTTGTGAATATATTTTTAAATCCCTCATACACAAACACTCATAAATAAACCCGAATGTATTCAGGTCGACTTCCAGACTCTGCGGAGAAGCTCCCAGAATGGCTACGGCAATAGAAGGGTCCGTGAAACAACGTTTTTTACCGGAGCGGATGACGGTTTTGGAGCGAATAGCAGGATTCCATGCTTCTATGTCCTCAATGACAAACAGTTTTTCCAAGGCGTTGACATAATCGTTGAAGGTGGACATCGCTGTATTTTCCATTTCTATGGAAACGTCTGCCAGCATACTTGTTTTCTTCGCCAGGGTACAGAGGTTGCGGGCATACGAGCGCATAATCAGGCGGGCAAGGGAGGGATTGCGTTCCCGTTTGTCCACTTTGGAGATGTCTTCTTCGCAGACGATGTTTACATAATCGTTGGCGATTAACAGCTTAGCCCTGTCGCTGATGTTGTCCAAAGAGGCAGGCCAACCGCCCCGGCTAGCAGCAAAGATAAGCCGTTCGATAGACAATCCGGAAATGATGCCGTCAATGTCCAGGTCTTTGTTGTCGAATAATTCCCGTAGTGAGATTTTACCGTTGGATTCCTGCGATTCGTACAAGCTCATCGGATACATGGCAATGGAAGATATTCTGCCGGTACCGGTGTGCATGATTTCTTCGTCGTCAACGGTTGTCGACCCCGTCAGAATAAACTGGCCTTTCAGCCTCCGCTCATCTACGGCATGACGCACGGCGTCCCACAAAACGGGAGCTACCTGCCATTCATCAATCAGTCGGGGAGTGTCGCCTTTCAGCAGGAGAGACGGTTTGGTACGGGCAGTTGTCATATAGCCTTCTCGCGTATCCGGATTTTGCATTTTGATAACGCTTTTTGCCTGCATTTCGGCGGTAGTCGTTTTGCCACACCATTTGGGACCTTTTATCTGGACTGCGCCGAAAGCTTCTAACCGTAACTTGAGTTCACTATCTGCAATTCGTTCTAGGTATTTCATATCAAATATCTGATTGTGAGTACAAAAGTACGAATTTTTCTTTTGCCTCCAAACTTCATCGGTCGTTTTTGACTATTTTCATCGGTCGTTTTTGATTGATTTCATCGGTCGTTTTTGACTTTTCGATAGCAACAAAGACCAATTTTACAGAACTGCCACCTGCACCGTGGCAATCAGTAGCACGGTGAAAAGGGTGACCCGCTGGTTCACCCGGACGGCTTTTCGGTAGTCCTCGTACCCGACTTCCCGGTCGTTGTCACCGATGTACGGCTTCTCGACCAACAAGCCGTGATAAACGTGCGCTCCACCGAACCGACAATTCAAAATACCCGCCATTGCCGATTCCGGGAATCCGGAATTGGGACTGGCGTGCTGACGGCAAAACCGGGCAATAAAGCGGAAAAGTCCGGAACGGTAAGCCGTCAATGCCATAAACAAAGCCGTCAGACGGGCAGGGACATAGTTCAACACATCGTCCACACGTGCCGCGCAACAGCCGAAAAGCCGGTAACGCTCGTCCCGATAGCCTATCATCGAATCCAGAGTATTCACCATTTTATAAGCCAGCATGGCAGGAAAACCACCCAAGGCGTAGTAAAACAAAGGCGCCACCACCCCGTCGCTCAGATTTTCAGCCATGGTTTCCAACACCGCCGTATAGACCTCCTTTTCGGACAACTCCGAAGTATCCCTGCCGACAATCCAGGAAAGCCGACGACGACCGGCTTCAAGTCCCTGTTCCCTCAAGGTCTTGATGACTTCCGCCCCCTCTTGTATCAGACTGCGGTTTGCCAATCCGTAAAATACGAAAACAGTCGCCACCACGGCATAACACCAGACCCCGCACCTCCCGGCACCCCAGCCGATTGCCCAGGCGACACCTCCCGCCAGCAAAGGATATAGAACGGCAACGACGCACCCTTTGAACCTCCTGCCCCTTCCCTTGTTCCACTTCCGTTCAATCCAGGCAATGGCGTTGCCGAACAGCACCACCGGATGAGGCAGACAACGGGGGTCGCCGAAAATCAAATCCAATACATAACCTGCCAGCAAAGGCAATAAAACGATTATCCATTCCATATCATACATCGTATTTCATCCGCCTTGCCTCTCCCTGAATCCTCGCATAAGCCTCCAAGGCATCCGTCAACATCGCATTCTTCTCGTCCGTCAACGTATTCACCCGGAAATAATGATTGTCCAGTCCACGGAAATTGGAAGCATCCCGAATCAACAAACTATAATGCTCCAAAAGATAAGTTTTCAACGCCGATGAATCGTAATCCGTTTCCGTCAAGAAAAAAGAGGTATGGGAAGGGTTCGGACGAAAACCGGGGATTTGGGCAATCCGACCGGAAAACTCACGTTGCCGTTGCAATAGCCCGACGGCATCGGGCAGACCGGACGCTCCTTGCTCCAACAGGAATTTGCCCGCCTCGATAGCCAAGGCATTCACCGACCAAGGCAAAGCGAAGCGACCGACACGCTCAATCAACTGCTCGCCCCCCAGCAGATAGCCCAACCGCAAGCCCGGAATGGCATAACATTTGGTCATCGAACGGACAACCAGCAGATTGGCGTATTTCTTCAACAAACCGACAGCGGTCTGCGCTTCCGGAGCAAACCCGATAAACGATTCATCCACCACCAGCACCCTGTCCGGACACCCCTCCAATATCCGGCAAATATCGTCCAGCGTCCATATCCGTCCGTCCGGATTATTCGGATTGCAGATAAACATCAGCTCCCCGGCAGGCAAAGCGGACACATCGGTCCGAGGCAAAAACACCAGCCGGTGACCGTAAAGGGAGCAAGCGTCCTCATATTCCGTAAAAGAAGGCACCGGCAACAACGTGCAACTTCCGGCAAAAGCGTGCGCCACCCGGTAAAACAACTCCGTAGCCCCGTTGCCGGCAAGCACATTCCGGGGCGACACGCCGTGATAATCGGCGACGACCCGGCAAAACGACCCGGCATCCGGTTCCGGATAATGAAAAATCGTTCCCAGTTTCTCCTCCAGGAAACGGCACAACGGCGCCGTATCCGCTTCGTACCACACATTCGTTGAAAAATTAGCCTTTACCTCCCTGTTGGAGCGGTAAAGGTCATCCCCGTGTCCATAAATCATAATCGGTCACTTTTATTCACAAAGGGTAGAGTAGACATAATCCATATCCACTGCTTCCCGCACCTTGTCCGCCAATAAATCGTACTGCCGTTGTTTGAAATCCCGGTAATGGAAATCCGTCACCGCCGATACGCCGAAATCTTTCGCCAAATCGTTCAACACCACCGGATTGTCCAATATGCCGTGCATATAAGTGCCCCAGCAATCCTCATTCAACCGGAATCCTTCCGTCTCGCCTCCGTCCAACATCACCAAAGGCGCCCCCGTTTCCGCACCGTCAGCCGGAAATGTCCGCCCCATATGGATTTGATAGCCTTCGCAAAGTTCATCGTAATCCTTGTACCTGAACCGGCTTTGGCACACCACCTTTTCTCCCTGCATCACCGACACCAAAGGCAACAATCCCAGCCCCTCCGCTTCGGTCAGGGAACCTTCGACACGGTCAGGGTCCAGCACCCGTTGCCCCAGCATCTGATAACCACCGCATATCCCGATGACCTTCTTCCCCTCCCCGTAGGCTTGAACAATCGCTTCGGCTATCCCCTCCTCGCGAAGCACCTGCAAATCGGCTATCGTGCTTTTCGTCCCGGGCAGGACAATCACATCCGCCTTGGCAATCTCCTCCCGCTCATCGGTATAATAGACGTGAAAACGCCCGTCCCGTTCCAAGGCGTCGAAATCCGTAAAATTCGACATCCGCCGAAGTCGCACCACCGCCACGTTTATTTTTCCGCTTCCCGCTGAAACGGCTTTCGTCTCCAACGCCACCGAATCCTCCTCCTCGATATGAATATCCTTGAAATAAGGAATCACCCCGACCACCGGAATCCCAGTCAACTGCCGGAGCATCTCCCTGCCCTCATCGAAAAGGGAAACATCTCCCCGGAACTTATTGACAATGACGCCCTTCAACAACCGTCTTTCCTCCTCGGGCAACAACATCACTGAACCGTAAACCGAACCGAACACGCCACCCCGGTCAATGTCGGCAACCAGATAAACAACGGCATCCACCTCCCTTGCCATACGCATATTCGTAATATCCCGGTCCCGGAGATTCAATTCCGAAATACTCCCGGCACCTTCCAAAACCACCGGATTATACGAGGCATCCAGACGCCGGAAAGCATTCACCGCCTCCGTAAACAATTGCGCCTTGTTGCCGGAACGGAAATATTCACGGGCGGACATATTCCCCACGGGCTTGCCGTTCAACACCACCTGCGAAGTCTGGTCGGTGGACGGTTTCAGCAACACCGGATTCATATCCGTATGGGGCATTATCCCGCACGCTTCCGCCTGCACGGCTTGCGCCCTTCCAATTTCCCCGCCATCGGGGGTGGAAAAAGAATTCAAAGACATATTCTGCGCCTTGAAAGGAGCCGGACGATACCCGTCCTGCCGGAATATCCGGCAAAAAGCTGTACTCAGGATGCTCTTCCCTGCGTCGGAACAAGTTCCCACGAACATCACAGGACGCAACCTCGGCTTTCCGTCCGCCTTCGCCAATCCCTTTCCCGTCATATCTCCAAGCGTTCGATAGCCGTATTCTCCATAATCGGCATATCCACCATATCGAAAGGTTGCTTTCCGCCCAGGTAAGCCAATATCGCCCGGTTGAAAGCGCCGTGTCCCACCGCCAATACGCATTTCCCGGGGAACGTCGCGCGCAGGTAATCGACAAAACGACCTGCCCGGCGATACAACTCCTCGACGGATTCCACGCCGGACGGCAAATGGTACCAATCCACATCCTCCAAGGTCTCGCCCGTATAAACGCCCCAGTCCATTTCCCGGAGCAAAGGAGTCGCCTGCGGTTCCAGTCCGTGAGGGCGGGCGACGATGCAGGCAGTGTCATAGCTTCGTGCCAAATCACTGCAAACCACCGCATCCAAAGCCTCCCCAGACACTCGTTCCGCCAGACTTTCCGCCTGGCTTATCCCTAACGGTGAAAGCGTCCCCGGCAATTGTCCCTGAAGGATATGCCGCTGATTCTCCAGCGTCTCCCCGTGACGGGTCAGCAACAATACCGTTTTCATCTTCTTTATTTTAAATCGTTTTTATCACTTTTGCCGGCACTCCTCCCACCACCGTCCGCGGTGCCACGTCTTTCGTCACCACCGCCCCGGCGGCAACAATCGCCCCGTTCCCAATGGTCACGCCAGGCAGAATCGTCGCATTCGCTCCGACCCACACTTTGTCGCCGATGCGCACGGGACGCGGTTCCATATCCCCTCTGCGCTCCGGGTCCATAGCGTGATTCAGCGTGGCAATCACCACATTTTGCCCGATAAGCACGTCATCGCCAATAACGATACCACCCTGGTCCTGAAACTTGCAACCGGCATTGACAAACACCCGCTTCCCGAACGTCAGGTTCTTGCCGCAATCCGTATTAAACGGCGGAAACAGCACGAACGACTCATCCACTTTCCTGCCCGTCAGTTCGGACATCAACGCGACAATCTCCTCCTGGGTATGATAAACAGAATTCAGTTGCATCGTCAGGCGAATCGCCTCCTGGCTCAGCCGGTGCATCGCCCCGTGAACGGGAGAACCGGCGGTAACGGTCTCCCCCGTATTCATATATTCGACAAATTCCTGGGTGGTCATTTCTTCCATATCTTCAGTCCTTCGGGTTATACATACGCTCGGTAGATTCTACCGGCAAGCGCAAATTTAAGGAATA
>CAMWQQ010000099.1 GCA_947176455.1 uncultured Odoribacter sp.
CTGATTGCCCGTTTGGTGGATCGCGCCTTGCGTCCCCTGTTCCCGGATTATTACCATGCGGAAACTTTCGTGCAGGTGACTTTGTATTCTGCAGACGAAGAGTCTATGCCGGATGCGTTGGCCGGATTGGCGGCTTCCGCTGCCATTGCTGTCAGCGATGTGCCGTTTCACGGTCCGATTTCGGAAGTGCGCGTAGCTCGCATCCATGGCGAATTTGTCATCAATCCCACCGCTTCCGCGTTGAAGGAGGCTGATTTGGACATCATGGTGGGAGCTACCTATGAAAATATCATGATGGTGGAAGGCGAAATGAACGAAGTGTCTGAAAAAGAGATGCTCGACGCCATTAAGTTTGCCCATGCCGCTATCAAGGAACAGTGTCTGGTTCAGAAAGAGCTGGCTGCGGCTGTCGGAAAAGAGAAACGTACCTATTGCCACGAGGTGAATGACGAAGAGTTGCGCAAGGACATCTGGGACAAGTGTTACCAGAAGGCTTACGACGTGGCTCGTCAGTGCAATGCCAACAAGCATCTGCGCGGAGAATTGCTGGACAATGTACGTGCCGAGTATCTGGCTACCTTGAGCGAGGAAGACCAGGTTGCCAAGAAGGCGCTGGTGGGCCGTTATTATCATGACGTGGAGAAAGAGGCTATGCGCCGGATGATTTTGGACGAGGGGGTTCGTCTGGACGGTCGTACCACCGAGCAGATTCGTCCGATTTGGTGTGAAGTGGGCTACCTGCCCGGACCTCACGGTTCTTCCATATTTACCCGTGGTGAAACGCAGTCTTTGTCGACGGTTACCCTGGGTACCAAGTTGGATGAGAAAATCATCGACGAAGCCACTGTTCAAGGAAAAGAAAGATTCTTGTTACACTATAACTTCCCGCCGTTCTCTACCGGAGAGGCAAAGGCATCCCGGGGTGTCGGACGGCGTGAAATCGGTCACGGAAACTTGGCTTATCGTGCCTTGAAACCGATGATTCCGACGGATTTCCCTTATACGATACGTGTCGTTTCCGATATTCTGGAGTCCAACGGTTCCTCTTCCATGGCAACCGTATGTGCCGGAACGTTGGCTTTGATGGATGCCGGTGTACCTATCAAGAAGCCGGTGACGGGTATCGCCATGGGATTGATTACCGACAAGGGATGTGCAAAATATGCTGTTCTTTCGGATATTCTGGGAGATGAGGACCACCTGGGAGATATGGACTTCAAGGTGACTGGAACCCGGGACGGAATCACCGCCACCCAGATGGACATCAAGGTGGATGGTCTGTCTTACGACATCATGGAACAAGCGCTTGAGCAGGCAAGACGGGGACGGATGCACATCATGGACATCATTACGGAGACCATGCCGGCTCCGCGTGAGGATCTGAAACCGCACGCTCCGAGAATCGTGACGATTATCGTGGACAAGGACCAGATTGGCGCATTGATTGGTCCCGGTGGTAAAATCATTCAGGATATGCAGGAAAAATCCGGTGCCACAATCAGCATCGAGGAGGTGGACAACAAGGGTATCGTGGATGTGGCCGCAACGAACAAGGAGTCTATCGACAAGGCGCTTGCACGTATCCGTGCCATTGTTGCCAAACCGGAAGAGGGTGAGGTATACGACGGCGTCGTGAAATCCATTATGCCGTTCGGTGCTTTTGTTGAAATCATGCCGGGAAAAGACGGTTTGTTGCACGTTTCTGAAATCGACTACAAGCGCGTAGAGAAGGTGGAAGACGTGTTGAAGGAAGGCGACCGCATTCAAGTGAAGTTGCTGGAAATTGACCCGAAGACCGGAAAACTGCGTTTGTCACGCAAGGCGTTGTTGCCGAAACCGGAAGGCTGGACCGAACGTCCCGAGCGCCCGCGCGGAGAAAGACGTGACCGTGGCGAAAGACGCGAGCGTCCGGAGTCCCGCGAACGTCGTCCGGAAAGAGGAGAAAACAATGACCACGAAGGTGCCGAGCAATAAAAAGCCCGGTTACCGATAAATCTCCAAGGACTGTCTAACTTCAAAAGTTATTCAGTCCTTTTTTATGTGTTTATTTTCCGGAAATCCTTTTACGGGCACAGTCGGGTTCATGCCGTCTCGTATGAAATTTGGAGTAATGGCTTTGGTCATAAATAGAGTTAAGTCGTATTCGATGATATGAATAAGTCATTTTCTTTCTTACTTTTGCATTCGTCAAAATGAATGAGTTAGGATTATGAGTATAAAAGAGAATGTAGCGGTCTTTGTGACGAAATTGCCCAAGGTGCTACTATTGTGCTTGATTATTTACCTGATTTCGTTGAATTTTAAGGTTGCGAATGGGGAGCATTGCTCGGAACAGACGGGGAGTGAGATTTCGGTGGAGCTGCCTTTGGAGGCGGTGAAAAAATATTTTCCGGCGAGTACCGCTATCGAAAGGATTGATGATGTGCGTTATGACGTGAAAGCGGACCAGCAGGTGATTGGCAAATTGTTGGTCACGACTCCGATTGCGGATGATTTGATTGGTTATGCGGGGAATGTACCGTTGTTTCTGGCGGTATCGAACGAGGAAATCATTTTGGGACTTACTTTGTTGGATAATAGCGAGTCGCCCGGTTTTCTGAGGCGAATAGGAAAAAAGAATCTGTTGTCGGCATGGAATGGCAAGACATTGGAGGAGGCTGCGCAGTTGGAGGTAGAGGCGGTGAGTGGTGCGACGATGTCGAGCGATGCGATTCGGGGGAGTGTGAAGAGGGCTTTGGCGTTTCATTTAAAGCGTGCGGGAGGAACTTTGGATTTGGATTGGATGAAATTGTTGCAGCATGTGTTAGGGGGAGGCGTGGTGCTTTTGGCGTTGGCGAGCATGTTCCTGGGGGGACGAATGAAGCGTTGGCGTTATGTCTTGCAGGTATCTTCCGTGTTGATTCTTGGTTTCTGGTCGGGGTATTTTGTTTCTCTTGAATTGTTGTTTAATTGGTTGTTGAACGGCATACCGTGGGGGGCTCGTGTTTTGTTGCCTGTGATTGCCGTGTTGGCATTGGCTTGTCCATTGTTTCTGGGCAAGGCTTTTTATTGTGCCTATTTGTGTCCGTTCGGAGCGGCGCAGGAGCTTATGGGAAAGATTTATAAGAAAAAAAAGTTTCCGAAAGGCGTATGGAAGCATGTTTTTAAATATACCCGAGTGGTTTATTTTGCGGGGATTCTTGTTTTATTGTTGTGGGGATTCCCTTTGGATTTGGCATCGCTGGAGCCTTTTTCTGCATTTTTGTTGACGGCGGCAACGGGGTGGGTCATCGCTTTGGCGGTAGTATTCTTGCTCTTGTCCATATTTTTTGCGCGTCCCTGGTGCAACTATTTTTGTCCCACGGGAGCGTTCTTGGATTTGCTGAGGAAGGAGGGCAAGGTAGAGCCGGAGAATCGCAAAAAGGTATTCGGAGAGTTTGCGGCATTGGCCATTTTCCTTTTGATATTGTATTTTATATTGAGGTAGAAAGTTGAAAGTCTTTTGTGGATGAAGGTATTTGTATGCCTTTTGTTTTTCAGATGCTTATAAGATGAATTATTCGGATACGAGCGTTTTGTTGTCAGCCTTAAATACGGGGAACATACTTGCTTTTGAGTATGTTTACAAGACTTATTATAAAGGTCTGGTGAATTATGCGAGTCGTATTCTGGGTGATTCGGAGGCATCCAAAGATGCTGTTCAGCAGGCTTTTTACCGGATGTGGGAGAATCGTGCCGTCTTGACGCTGGCATTGTCTCCCCGAGCTTATTTATATCGTTCCGTGTATAATAACTGTTTGAATTCAATCGGTCATAAAAAGACGATTCGGAAGTATGAGGAGGAGCAGTTAAAGGAACTTTATTTTTCCACTGTCATACAGACTCCTGATGCTGAAATGATGTTGGAGCGTTCTGAAATGGAACAGGCGGTTATGGCGGTTGTGAATGCTTTGCCGGAACGATGTCGGGAAGTTTTCATGCTGAGCAAGGTGGAGGGGTTGAAAAATAGGGAAATCGCAGATAGACTGGGGATTTCTTTGAAAACGGTTGAGGCTCAGATGACGATAGCCATCAAGCGGTTGCGAAAGGAGTTGGGGTGGTTGTTGCAATTACTTATTTTTTTCAGTTAATTTTTTTCAGGTAAATCTTTAGGGGTAAATTGAGGGTTGTTTGTCTCAATAGCATAAAACGAAAAAATTATGCGTGAGACTTTCGAGAATATAGATGAATTATTGACCCGGATTTTGAATGATACTGCGGAGAGGGAAGAGGTGAGGAGATTTGGGGAATGGATTCGTCAAGAGGAGAACAAGGCTTATTTTGAAACGTTTAAGAAAGTATGGCATCTCTCTTCGGGGGTGCAATGTGATGACCGGAGCGTGGAAGCCGGGTGGCAGGACTATAAACGTTTTATAATTTCTTCCCGAAAGAAGGAAATTCCATTTTTGTTGCGGAAAACATGGAAGTATGCGTCTGCAATCGTGGTCCTGGTGTCTACTTATTGGTTCTTTGTACAGGAACGGACGAAGGAGGAGATTGTAAATGTGGCTGAGTATGTGGATATTTCCATGGAAAATGCGAATGGGGTGACGTTGTTTTTAGCGGACGGGCAAGCCGTGAATGTTTCGGATTCGAGAGAGCAGGAAATTCGGGACCAGGAGGGAGAGGTGCGAATCAGGCGGGAAACTGGCAAAGGGTTGGTGTACGAGTCGTCGGATGTACAGGTGCCGGAGAAAGAGGTAATGAATGAGGTGGTGGTGCCCGGAGGCGAACGTATGTCAATTGTGTTGTCCGACGGGACAAGAGTGTGGTTGAATTCCGAAAGTGCCATTCGCTATCCGGCACGATTCGGGAACGGGAAGCGGGTGGTGACCGTGAAAGGGAATGTGTATTTTGAGGTGGAAAAAGATGTTGACAGGCCTTTTGTCGTGGTGATGAAGGATATGGTGACTGAAGTATTGGGGACTTCTTTTGAAGTGAATACCTACGGAGACCACAACCGGATTTTCATGACGCTGGTGGAGGGGACTGTGCGGGTAAAAGCGGGGGGAAATTCTGTCGTTGCCCAGCCTGATGAAAGAATCACGTTTGATTTGACGTCCGGGAAGATGAATGCGGAGACGGTGGACGCCGCCGGTGAAGTTGTCTGGAAGGACGGTCTGCTTGTTGTCAGAAACGAACCTTTTTCGGATGTGACGCGCAAGCTGGAGCGTTGGTTCGGAGTTTCCGTCCAAGATTTATCCACCCGGGGAAACGATTTGTTGTTTAGCGGTGTTTTCGAGAGAGGAGACGTGGAGACGGCTTTGGAAACGATATGTGCGAATTTGAATATAAATTATACGATAGACGGGAAACAAGTGGTATTGAAAGATTGAAAGAGTACCCGGTATGCGGCCAAACATGGGGGTACTCTTTTAAAAGTAATTCAATAAATTTTATTTATAAACTACTATCTACAAAACTATGAAAAAAATCTGCAAGTATTGTAGACGCCGGATGAAAATTTTCGATTGGAGGTTTTTGCTGGCGGCTATCATGGTCGGGGCGGTTTTATGCGTTCCGACCGGGGGTATGGCTCAAAAAGCGGTGCGTCAGCATGTGACGCTGGAGTTGAAGGATGCTACATTGACTCGGCTTTTTGAGGAGATAATGAAACAGACGGATTATCGTTTTTTCTTCAATGATGTTCAAGAGAGGAGTTTCAAGGGAATCACTATCTCGGTGGAGCATGAGCGGTTGGATAGCGTGTTGACCCATGTGTTTCAAGGAAGCCGTTATACGTATCGAATGGTCGGAGTACAGGTGGTGATTGTGGAGCGTCCCGTGGAGTTGCCGAATCAAAACGTGAAGCGGGCGGATGTCACGTTGCTGGTGCGAGACAGCACGGAGGGATATCCTTTGGTCGGAGTTGCCTGTATCATGAGCGAATTGGGTATTTATGGCGTAACGGATGTGAACGGGGTGGCTGTTCTGCGTCAGGTTCCGTTGGGAGAGAACGAATTGAATCTGTCGTTTCTGGGATACGAGAATTACCGGAAGATGATTGACGTGAAAGAGAATTTCTCGTTGGAAGTGAAGCTGGTCGAGACTTCTCTGGCTTTGGAC
>CAMWQQ010000100.1 GCA_947176455.1 uncultured Odoribacter sp.
CCTTCGGCGCAGGCAATATCGTCAGTCGCATGGTATCCGCCGCCGGACGCATACAAGCAGTGGAAACATCACACCAAACCAATGCGTCGTTGTAAGTGGTATCTACGAAACAGGAATACTCGCTCTGAGACAATCCGAAATAGGATGCCGAAGCCACCTGTTTCGCCTCCTGTCCTTTCTTCTTCACGTACCAAGTATAGGTCAGACCGCCATTTCCTGCCCTAGCACTCACTTTCAGCTTCATTTCCGCACCGCTACACAACGTATCTGCCTTCGGCAAAGTGACAAAGACTTCCGGAATCGAATCGATACGAACACTCGCCAGAACGGATACCGTATCCACACACTGATTAGCAATGTAGCAATAATAGTATCCCGCATACTTCGACTGATCCAGACGAACACGTATAGATTCCGTATTGCCTATACTGTCCCGAACTTCCGTAAAGTTGGTCTGTTTAAACCACTTGTACGTTACCGCCTGGGCATTCATCACCTTGACGGACAACACGGTATCCGGCAGGTGATCCGTCACGCAAACAGCAATCTCTTTCTCCGGCTGCTGGAACTGGATGAAGTCATTGGTTTGCAACATAATGTCCTTATAGTGGTCTCCGCACCGGTTGCCGTAGTAAACCCGGAACGTATCCACCAGTCCGGTATATACATTCAGGTCGATGTTGGTCAACTCATTGGCGCGACCCAATACCTTGCCCTTCCGATCTTCCCAGCGATAATAAACCCGCTCTTTCGGATCCGTCTGAATAAACAGGTAAGGGAACTCCTTCTTCTGACGGCAGATGCTGAACCGCTCCTGCTCGCTGATGATGTTCACCGGACGGTCTACCACCAAAGAGGCGACCTCTTCTTTCCGCAGACCGCAACGGTTATCCGATACAACAAAATAGGTACCTCCGTCGCTCGCTTGTATGCTGTCTATATGCAATGTGACTGACGTCCGGTCTTCCAATTTCTGTGTACCCCGTACCCAGTAAACCGGCGAAGTCGCTTTAACCGCCAACTGCCATTCCGAACCTTCGCACAACGTATCCTTACGCACAGGCTTTATCAATTCCACACGTGGCGTACTGTCCACCAGAACCAAGCAGGTATCCAGCAAAGCACCGCAGGCATTGGAAGCCCGGCAGACATATTTTCCGGCACCCGATTCCCTGGACACCCGCACATCCAATCCGCTGAACGTTTCACCGCTCAACGCATTTCCGTCCTTGAACCATTCCCACGTATCCGCATTGTTCACCCGGGAATGCAACCGCACTTCTTCCGAACCGCCTGCTTTCAGGTTACATACCACCACCGTATCCATTCCAGTTGCCGAAGTGGTCAGCAACATGGCAGGAAGCACTTCAATATTCGGAGTCACCACCGTGCCACAAGTATTGGTCATCCGGCAGGAATAGACACCGATATCTCCCGAACCGACGGAATCTTTCGTATAGTAATACTGGTTCGCTCCGCTCAATGCTCCCGTTCCCTTCATCCACTGATAGCTAATCTTTCCGCCATAAGCGAGGACAACCATGTTCAAACGCTTGCCGATACAAGTCGGAATCGCATCCTGCAACTGTCTTTCGCTAAATACCACGGTCCGTTCACCGATAATATCCACCGAGCCGTTCATATCTACCTGACAACCCGTCAGCAAGTCTGTTGCCTTCACCGTATATTTGATCGGTTTGGCTGGCAGTTCCGCAGACAATCTCGGCACACCACCGGTCAATCCCTTCCAAACCAGTACTTCGCCACCCTCTTCGGACTGCCGAGGCTCTCCGCAGGCAATGCCGTCCTGATACAATTGATAGGTGACATTCTTATCGCTGTTCAGCAACCTCACTTCACCTCTTTCTTTCTCCGACGGACGCTCGCAATAGATATCCCGTACGCTTTCCAGTACATAATGATTCATCTCTATCTGGGTCAGGTCAATCTCACCCTCCATCCGAACGGGACAAGCCTTGGCACCCTTGTCGTTGTATTGTCCAACCACATAATAGGTACCTTCCTGATAAACCGTAAATACAATCTCATCGTCATTCGGCTGCGTCGACTTCATGGTAACGGCCTGCGGAGTTCCTCCGTTAACTACCCGGTACAGGTGATAATCGACTCCCTGCTGTGCACCGTCAACCACGATGTCTTTCTTGGAAAGAGACTCGCAAAGATACTTGTTGCCACGCAACCTTATGGGATAAACCTTCGGCAACGGTAATACGGTAATCTTCACGGAATCCACTTCAGGACATCCGGAAGCATCCCTGCCTTCCACCCGGTAATATCCCGGTTCCTTATAGTATTTTTCAGAATGCACGCTGGCTTCCTGGTTACCAGAAGTCAAGATTTCCGAATAACTCGTGGCACCTGGTTTATAAATGATATAATGTGCATTTTCTGCCGGATTGGTCCGTCCGAAAATAGTAATCCGAACCGAATCGTTAGCCCCACAAACCGTATATCCGGGACCCAGGTTGATCTTATAGGCCTCCTGTACATCCAGTCGCAACGTATCGCCCATCAGGTTGGTACATCCATTATTGGCTTTCACCATATAAACGCCCGGCTCGGTCAGTTCGCCCAATTTAATGGCATCACCTGTACCCGTTGCCACGATGTTCACACTCAGGGTATCGACATCCAAATGCTTCCGGGTTATCTTGTACACTTCATAAAGCACTCCACTTTCCGAACCCTTCAGACCAATTTCTTTGCTGTTGCCACCGCAGATCGCCGCAAGCCCGTCGGGAACCAGCTTTTGTTCCTTCGCATAAGTACCTGCCATGGCCGCCTTAAACGTCTTCACGCATGTCGGTCCCTGGGCAATCACCCAATAAACACCCGCCTTGCTCTGTTCCTTGAACTGGCTTCTATCGATATCATCCGCATTTCCAAACTTGATGGAGTCCACAAGTACCGTATCCGTAGCCGTCGTCCGTTGCAAATAATAACTGATGTAATTCGCTTTCTTGCGCAGACTGACTTGAAGCTTTTCGCCCGGATGATCCGTCAAACAAAGGTCGTCCGCATTCACGCCCGGATCCTCGATACCGTCAATCAAGTTCACCTTAACCGTTGCTATCGTATCCGAACACCCCGTAGCCTTCATGCGACCAATCACCGTATAGACCCCCTCTTCGTCTACGCTCGCCAATACCAATTTTTCTCCTGTTCCGGAACTAGTTGCTACCAGTTTCTCAACACCCTCTGGAGAACGACGCAACAAATCATACTCTACGATGGCCTGGGAACCGCTCAGCGTAATGGTTCCGCTATCTCCGGCACAAAGCGTGAAATCACCTTCTACTATCGCATAGCGATTGGGCAGAGCATTGGTATCTATCACGACGGAATCCATTTTGTACAATTCTCCGCAGGGATTCATCGCCATCAGCGAATATTTGCCCGCACGAATATCCTTTCCGCCGACTTCGCTCCAAATCAGCGTGCTTTCCGATCCCTCCAACGTATCGGAAGCCACATTTTTATCCGACAGAATGAAGTATTTCCAGTAAAGCGACTGATAACGCAACCTGAACGTGATGTCGGACTCTCCTTTCTCGCAATAACTACCCCTTACGATCAAGGTATCTTCCTGCAACGGCGGATAAACAATCACGCTGTCTTTCATGTAAACCGAACATCCTTCCGGAGACTTCGCCAATATCTGGTAAATACCCGGCTCTGTCTGATTGCCGAAAGACAAAAGCGTATCATCTTCACCCGCTAGCGGTCCGTTCACCTGTCTGCCTTCCCGGTGCAAATAATAATCCACGCCTGTCTGGCTGTTGGCGAGTCCTACCGGAGCCACCATCGCGCAGCGTGCCGTATCCCAGCCACAGACAAAGCGCATCGGCTCGATGAATTTCTTGATCTCTCCTTCACCGACAACGGCAGAACACTTCGTTACCGTATCTATCGCTCGAACAACATAACTGCCGGCAGGCATCTTCGCAAATTCCTGATAGGTCTGCATATAATCCCCGATCAACGTATCCACATCCTGCGTACCGTCATTCAGCACGTAGCGGGTCTTGTTCACGGTATTGAAAATCTTCAGCGAAGCACCCGCTTCGTCATCCGCTTCGGCAGGGTTACAATAGGTGCAAGGCTGTTCCAGCGTTATTTCCGTCGGCAAAGCGTTCACATGGAACAGCGTATCCAGCGGTGTTGTTCCGCAGACTCCGCCGTTCTTCGGCAGAACCGTATAATCGCCCGCTTTGCTGACAGCGGCGAACTCTATGGTTCCGGAGCCGTAAATCGTATCGATGGGCGTTTTGCCCAGATTCAAGATATAGGCGACATCCTCCTGTGCATCGACCACGGAAATGTGATACTCTCCGCCTTCGCACAACGCACCGGTTTCTTTCAGAGCCAAAGTCTCCGTCAGTGCAGGAAGCGCACGTTTCTTCACCTCAAACTCCTGAGTCTGCTGGCAACCTCCGAAAGGACCCTGGCGTTCTGCCACCATCACATAGTTCCCTTCTTTGTAATATTTCTTGAACGATGTATTGCTGATACCTCCGTAAAGCGTCTCAAGCGTATCCCCGGCAGCATTCAGCACTGTGTACACAATATACATGGAAGAGTGTGCCAGACGCAGTTTTGCTCCGCCACTGCCTTCGCAATAATCAAACGGTCCGGCAAGCGTATCTCCGGCAGGAACGGCATTGTTCAGCGAAATCATATCCTTCAAGCTGACGCAATTCGTGGTACGGTCGCTGACATAAATGTAATAATCGCCAATATCCAGCTTATCAAAACTCTTCTCGGTAACGACCGTTCTGGTGCAAATATCCTCCTTGCCGTCCGGATGAACCAAGAAATAAGTCAGCGTATCCTGCAAATCATGAATGGTAATCTGACCCGTTCCCTGTTCGATACAATCCGTATAATCCACAGATACCTTCTTGATATCCGGTACCAACAACGAATCCAAGACATAAACCGGAGAAAGATGCTTACAATCTCCACGGGAAGCGACAGCGTAATACGTTCCCGGATACACATTCTCAAAAATGACGTTCACCAGGTTCGCCGTTCCATCAATCGCCTTCGTATTGTTTTCCACATAATACAAACCGTACTTCACATCTCCCTCTGCCTGCGACAAACGCAACGAAGTCGTCGTGTGCTGGCAAATGGCAGACTCTCCGGACAATGGCTGCATCAACGGCAACGTCTCCACGTTGATTTCGCGGTTCATCCGCACGGAGCAGGACTGACCGCTCTCGTTCTCCCGAATCGCATAAATCTGATAAACTCCTTTCGCCGCCTTGTTGACCGTCCATTGCTTGTCCGTTCCGTCGCCCGTCAGCGTGGCAAAAGACAAGGTATCCAGTCGCAGAGCATACTTCACTTTATCCTCCGTTTCCTTGATAACCACGTGCATCGTACTGTCGACACAACCGTTTCCTCCCAGCTCGACAGCCAAATTCCCCTTGGGCAGGGCGATTTCCTCAATTTCTAGCTCCTTGCCGATAAAGAAACCGGTACAGGTAGTGGTGCGTACGCGATACCTACCCGCCTTATACATACCGTTGAAATAAGCGGGGATGTTCATGCCCAGCCCCATAATCGTGGCAGAAGGCCATACATCCACAAACGCCCCTTCCGTCTCGTTGTACTGCTGTAAAATATATTCCACATTCGCCTGCGTACCGCTCAAGGCAAGCTGGGTACCGCTCTCATCGTCAAAGGCGCAATAAGCCGTATCCGTCGCAAAGAAGTCAAAATTCTGCGGTTTCGGCAAAATCACATAGTTGTCCAGTTCCTGAACGCAACCCGTCAAGGTATCCTGTGCGGATAGATAATAAATACCTGCCCGGTCGCTTGTCAACAGGACAAGATCTTTGCCGTCTCCGAATTTCTGGCTCTTCAGGACAGGCTCTTTGCCTTCTTCCTCGTAATGCAATTTATACAGGATTTTTTTCTGGGATTCCACAACTCCCATCGCCAGATTCGTTCCCTCGCAGGCATCTGTCGGTTCAAGCAAATCAAGCGCATTCGGCAAGGCGTATTCCTCAACCGTAAAGGAGCCCACTTCTCTTTCGCAAGCGGCAACCTTCA
>CAMWQQ010000101.1 GCA_947176455.1 uncultured Odoribacter sp.
GGGTAATCGGGAAGTCGTTGACGGTCTTGACGACGGCTTTGCCCAGTTCGTCCACACGGGTGGTCGCCATGACTCCCTGCACGATGTATTCGTTGCCGTACTCGTAAAGGATGCCCCCGGTGGCGTTCTGGTTCATGTTGTCTACAGCGGTCAACACTTCGTCCAAACTGAGACCGTAGTGTTTCATGCGTGCCGGGTCCAGCAGAATCTGGTATTCTTTGATGTCTCCCCCGATAACGGCTACCTGGGCGACTCCTCCGGTGGACAACAGGCGGGGACGTATGGTCCAGTCTGCAATGGTCCGTAAATCCTGCAAGGAGGTCGTGTCTGCGGTCAACCCGATAATCATCATTTCTCCGAGGATGGAGGACTGGGGACCCAAAGTGGGCTGTCCGATGTTGTTGGGTAGCGCGTTGCCCAGTGTCGCCAGTTTTTCGGAGACGATTTGCCGAGCGGTGTAGATGTTGGTGCCCCATTCAAATTCCACCCATACGACGGAAAAACCGGTCGTGGAGGAGGAGCGTACTCTCCGGACATCCGTGGCTCCGTTGACCGCCGTTTCTATCGGGAAGGTGACCAGACGCTCCACTTCTTCCGGTGCCATGCCTTGTGCTTCGGTCATGACCACCACGGTCGGCGCATTCAGGTCCGGAAAGACATCGACTTCCATGTGTTTTGCCGTAATGCTTCCCCAGACGAGTAGCGCCATGGCTGCAATCACTACCAACAAACGGTTGTGTAGTGAATATTGTATGATTTTGTTCAGCATAATCCAATGATTTTAGTGTTCATGGGTATGTCCCGGTATGGCAGCCGAAGCGGAAGCCATTTTGACTTGGTAGGCTCCCCGAGTGACCACACGGTCGCCTGCGGCCAGTCCACTCAGGATTTGAACCGCCTTGCCATTGCTCGCACCGATTTTTACCTCCTGTTTTTGGTAGCCTTCCTCGTCCAGTTGCTTGTACACATAGAAGTGTCCCATTTCATTGGTCAAGGCGCTTTCCGGAATGCTGAGCACGTTGTCCAGCGGGGAAGAAATCAGGTAAATTTCAACGAAAGAGCCGGGAAGGATGGTGCCCCGATTGTCAAATTCAAACGTAACCGGAACGAAAAACGTATTGGCTTCCGCAGATTTCCCTACGGACAGCAGTCGTCCGGAAAGTTCCGCCAAGCTATATACCCGGTTGTCGTAAGGGGTTTTGAAGTTTGCGCTTTGGACGGTAGGCAATGCCGCATAGTGTTTCTCAGATACGTCGGCACGCAACACCAGACGTTTGTTTTGGGATACCGTGGCGATGACTTGCCCGGCGGCGACGTATTCCCCGTCTTTGACCGTGACGTCCTTGACAAACCCGTTCAGGGGGCTGACGATGCCGATGCCCTGCGAGGAGTGTTTGCCGGAAACGGCGTCATAGGCTATTTGGGCGTTCTGGTACTCCAGTCGGGCGTCTTCGTATTCTTTCTGCGAAATGATGTTGTCTTTTACCAGCTCCTTGGCACGTTCGTAGCCTGCTTTCGCCTTTTTGTAGCTGGCGCGGACGCGGGCATAGTAATCGCCTTCGCCCAGATTCTTGGTGGCGATGTAAAAAAGCGGTTGGTTTTGTTTTACCGTGCTCCCCGCTGCCAGTTTGGTGTTGGCGTAGGAGATGGTACCGTTGGTGGTGGCGACGATTGCCGATTCATCGCCGGGTGCCGGCAACACCTGTCCCGTGGTTTTGATGACTTGGTGGAAAGTGCCCGGCTGTATCTCTTCTACCTTGAAGTCCGTTTTGGCGGCCTGTGCCTTGGTGAAAATGATTTCATCGCTGTGGCTTTCTTCTGCCTCGTGATGGTGTTCCTCTTCTTCGTGGTGATGTCCTGTTGCGTCATGGACATGCCCTTCGTGCGAATGTTTGTGTCCTTCGTGGTTGTGGGCGTGCTTGTCCTCGTGTGAATGAGCCTCTGCAGCCGTGTGGTTATGTTTTTCTGTATGTTTACATCCGTAAAAGCATATAGACAGCATCATAACCGATGCCATAATCAATAATTTCATCGTGTGTCAATTAAAAAATCCGTAAATGTTGATTCTTTCGGACGCAGTTTTGTCCTCATTGACAGGTAAACTTCTGCGCCTGGTGTTTAGCCGATGAAAAAAGGAGGAGCTCTTCCGGAAAGGTCGGAAATGGGGATGAAACCGTATAGCCTTTCCCGGTAGACTGTCCGAGGAGAAGCGACCCCGATAGTCCTGCATGAAAGGAGGGACGATAAATCGGGTACGATAAATAGCGTGTGTGCGAAATGAGGACACAATCCTTTGCAGTGGGAATGTGCCGAATCCTGCATCTTGACCTGTGTCTGGAAAAGGTACTCCAAACAACAATGACCGGAGCGGAAAGGTTCGTCGTCGTGATGATGATGCTCTTCCGCAGGGTCGTGTTCGCAATGGATGTTGTTGAAACAAATGGATTCCCGGTGATGATGATGAGGTACGACCGTAAAGGCAAGCATAACTATGGTTGCCAGCGTTAAAAAAGATAAGGCCGTGATTCTCTTCATCATCGTTTTGTTTTGTAAACAAAAATACATCAGGAATGCCATGTTACCAATCTTTGCCGGAATTTTAGGTTTTTATTAACGGTTGTTAGTACATGGCTTCCGTCTGCCTGTCCTTTCAGGTGACAGGTCAGTGTGTTTTCAGAAAACCCTGTATCAGCATTTCCGCTGTTGCCGGGTTGGTGGCAATGGGGATGTTGTGTACGTCGCACAGTCGCATCAGCATCTGTACATCCGGTTCGTGCGGGTGTTTGCCCAGTGGGTCACGGAAGAAGATGACCATGGCTACCTTGTGCTCTGCCACCAAGGCGGCGATTTGTGCGTCTCCGCCCAGCGGACCGGACAATAAACGTTCCACCTCCAGTCCGGCATCCTGCGCGTGCTTGCCTGTCGTACCCGTCGCAACGATTTCTGCGTCTACGGACTTCAAGAAATCCATGTGTTTGTTCAGGAACGCCACCATTTCCGCTTTTTTCCCGTCGTGGGCGATTACTGCGATTTTTTTCATAAAACGAGTCTGTTTTGATTTGTTCAGACAAAGATAACGACTTCCTGCGAAATAAGAAAATGGTGGCGTGCGGGAAAAATGGATCAGTTGAACGTGAACCGCCTTTTCCTGCGGAATGAAACGGTTCTCCGCAAGATGCGTCCCACCGAACTCCACGAGGGCATCCGCTTGATTTGATTGTGCGTATGAAAAAGGTCATACAATACAATCATCAGCAAGACGGAAATGGCGACATACGCTACGATGCCGTAAAGCTGTTTCACGCTTGCCACCTGAAACTGACTCATCAGTTCACCGATGTGTCGTGGCACTTCACGGGCAGGCAGACGCAGGTTGTCCAGTGGGTTGCCGTAACGCGCCACGTGGTCCGCCATCAGGTAGCGGATGCCGAAAGCGTAGCCCGCCGCACCGATTACCCCGCCGATGAGCAGGTGCAGCACCTGGAATACCGCCAGCGATTGGAAGAACACCATAAAGTGCATGACCGATTGCAGGGAATAGAGCAACACGATGCTGAGCAGGGTGGCGGCAAAACCACGCAGGAACATCGGCAGGTAAAGCTTTTCTATGTTCATATCGGTGGATACGGTGAAGTAAAGACAGAGCGCATAGGCGATGAATACGGACAGTCCGATGAGGATGAGGCGCACACGTCCCTGTTGCCACACTTTCAGCCAGAGCAGGGCAAAAAGGGAGGCGCATATCACGCCCAGCATAACGGGATAGTTGAGCACCGCCTTGGTGTGCGTGTGCCATTCCATACCTCCTTCGTAAAAGACTTCCTCCAGTACGTGTTCCGTTGCGAAAAAGGCCTCGATGACAAGTGAGAGGAGGAAGATGCCCGGCAGGTATTTGTTTTTCCACATCTTCGGTTCGAGGTAGGGATGCCGGATGACGAACATCCTGACGACGGCGAGGAGGAGGGTGATTGCCGTCGTGACGGTCAGGGTGCGAATCGTTTCGCTATCCCACCAGTTGTAAAATTCTCCGTAGCAGAAAATGTAGACCGCCTGCATCACCGTCAGCACCCAGAGTATGGCTCCCAGCCAGTCAATGGCGTAAAACGGCAGCGGTTTCATGAACCGGAAATGCCGGGTACATAGGAAAAGCCACAGGACATTGAAAAGCATGACCCCAATCATCAGATAGCTCATGTAATGCCACGTGGCTACGTGGCACAAGTGCACCGCTAACAGGTCCGACATCGGAATGGAAAGCATGATGATGATGTGCAACAGGGGAAAAAATACCCGGAAGTCACGCTTGGGGGTCATCCACAATTGAATGTTCGACATACATTCAAAGGTTCCTTGGATTTTCAGACATCCCGTGATGAAACAGATGGTCCACAGCACGGGCAGGCACGTGACAAACAGTCCGATGAAGTTGCATATCGCAATGCCTGTTGCCGAAAATAGCAACAGGCTGCGGTTGGTGAATCGGAACTTGGTGCGGAACAGAATCGGGAAGGTGAATGCCAGTCCGCAGAGGCTGGCATACAGGCACATAAGTATGTCTTCCCGCATCAGGGACAATGACCCCATCATCTCGTTCAGTCCGCCGAGATAGACGCCACTGGACAACTGGAAGGTAAACGCCAGATAGACGTATAGCCACGGGCGCAGTTTCTCCGGTACCCAGGGTTTGAACATCGGCATGGAAAATCCGCCGGGTTGATTGTGTTCTGCCATAAATATCAGTATTTTACTTCACATTCCACGCTCATGCCGGCACGTAGCAGGCGATAGGCTTCGGAATCGGTGTCGTCGATGGCGATTCGGACGGGAATGCGTTGTTCCACTTTCACGAAATTGCCGGTAGCGTTATCGGTCGGCAACAGGGACACGGCGGCACCTGTGGCATCGGAAATCGATTGTACCGTACCCGTGAGTTTGTAGTCGGGGAGAGCGTCCACCCGGATGTCCACCCGATTGCCTTCCTGGATGTGCCGGAGCTGTGTCTCCCGGTAGTTGGCGACAATCCATTTGTCTCCCGAATCGACGATGTCCACCAGCGTCTGCCCGGGTTGAACGAGTTGTCCCACATTGATGTCCCTGCGTCCCAATACGCCGTCGCAAGGGGCGAGGATGACGGTGTAAGACAGGTTGAGGCGTGCCAGGTCGAGGGTCGCTTGCGCCACTTTGATGCCGGCATCGTTTTGTTCGAGGCGATGGCTTTGTTCGCTCTTCATCAGCGAGGTTGATTGCCGGGAGCGGGTCAACTGGTCGTAACGAGCTTGGATGGCAAGATAGGCAGTGTGTACGTTGTCATACTGTTGCCGGGTGACGGCACGACGTTCCAGCAGACGGGCATAGCGTTCGTCTTCGCGACGGGCGTTGTCGAGTTGCGCCTGGCATTCGGCAATGGCGGCATCGTTTACCCCGATGTTATTCTGTACGGTTGCTACAGTAGTGGCTGATGCGTGGTGCCCGGCAAGGGCATTGCCAAGGGCGGCTTCCGCCTGAGCTTCGTGCAAGCGGAATTCCGTGTCCTCGATGATGACCAGCGTGTCGCCTTTGCGCACGGGGGTGTATTCGCTGAACCGGATTTCCTTGATGAATCCCGGTATGCGGGAGTTGATGGGCGTGATGTGCTGATGCACACGGGCGTTGTCGGTAAATTCCACTTTACCCAGGTGTACGAACTTGGAAATGACATATCCGATGCCGCACAGCAGTAGTGCGATGACGACGATGTTGTACGTCAATACTTTTGTTTTTCTACGCATAATAGTATGTTGTCTTTAAAGGTTTATAACGTGTGAGTGACATATTTTAGGCGATAATAGCAAAATAGCAGTTGCGCCCGGGCGTTTTCGAGACCGATTTCCGAAGACAGGCGTATGTTGGCGGCATCCACCATGTCGGTAATCAGCGCCATGCCGTTGTCGAAACGGTCGTTCACGATGTCGTAGTTTTGCCGGGCGAGTTCCAGGCT
>CAMWQQ010000102.1 GCA_947176455.1 uncultured Odoribacter sp.
ATTCCGGCAATGGGCGAACAAAGTGCTGAAAGAATATCTTATGCGTGGCTATGCGGTAAGTCAGCGTTTTGAACGTCTGGAATATCGAATGGCCCAAACGGAGGAAAAGATTGATTTTCTTGTTCGAACCTCTCTTCCTCCGATTGAAGGAGTGTTCTATGACGGACAGATATTTGACGCATATACTCTGATGTGTGACCTTGTGCGGAGTGCTAAAAAGAGAATCGTGATGATTGACAACTATATAGACGATTCAGTTCTTCGGCAACTGGATAAACGCAGGGAAGGAGTATCAGCGACTATTTATACCCGCTCCATTAGCCAGGCTTTACAACAAGATGCTGCTCGTCATGATTCTCAATATGCGCCAATCGCATTGAAGATTTACAAAAACGCACATGACCGTTTTCTTATTATAGACAATGTGGTTTATCATATCGGTGCTTCATTCAAAGATTTGGGCAAACGATTGTTTGCTTTTTCCAAAATGGAAGCGATGTCGGCAGATGAATTGATAGACCATCTGGAGAAGTGAAAATAGGAATGAAATTCGCTGAGTAAATAAAAAGAGACCGTCGTAAAACGGTCTCCTTTTGTTTTCAGTAGAATGGCTGATGAATTAGTCTTCGTATTCGAAACTGATAGTGGAAACATCACCATCATTGTCGTAATTAATGGCTATGACTCCCCACATACCTACTACATATTGGAAAGGCGTATTTCCATAGGTTACATCTGAAGCAATTGGCAGATTAACAGAAGTATTTCCACAAGCTTTCAAAAGATAGGGGAAAAAATCATTCTCAAAACTAATTGCCCCAATGATGAATTTGTAGATACAGGCAACCATATCGATTTGAGAAATATTTTTTAATGAAGATTTGTTGAAATCAACGCCGACACCTTCGATATCTACTAGATTACCATTATCGTAGGTATAATTTGTAGGAGATTCTTCTACAATCTCTTCACCTTCATCATCTACATCTCGAAATACTTCTATTATTTGAGATAAATAGTTTTCCGAATTATAATCCCAATTAAAAACACTTTCTCCATTATCGGTACATTTTTCTACATTTCCATTTGATAATGTATAGGTGTATATGGTTTCATCCTCATGATTAATAAGAATTTGATTTGCCGAATAGCTGATATTATAGACCGTTTCTTCAATAGTTTCTCCTTCACTTTGATAGGAATATTCAATACGTTCAATCTGATTGTCAGCGTAGTGTAATGTATAATTTACATCTCCGGAGCCATCAGCATAGGTGATTTTGCTAATACGTTTGGTGATAGGAGTGATAATGGTTGTGTTTTCTTCTATTTCCAAATCGCCTAATTTGTATTCTTTTTCATTTTGGATAAGGAGCAGGGAATAATTTCCTGCCATAAAAGCATAAGAAAGAGTGAAAGAAGCCTCTTTGTCGTTGAAATCGGCATCTCCGATTTCTATTTTTTGTTCTGAGTTGCTTTGTAATATCAATTTGTCGGATTCCGTAAAACCTTCTCCAAAAATGTGTGTTTTTTCACCGGTTTTAATTTTACTGGGCATTAATAAATCAGTGATAGGGAAATCACTTACTTCCACGTTGCCCAACACGTAATCTTTGTCGTTCTGATTTACGATTACTTGATAACTGCCGGGTTTGGTGTTGACCGGGAGGGTGAAGGTCACGCTTGTGGCTGTGAACTTTGCATCTTTCAGTTCAATGGTTTCCGTTTCGCTTTTTAAAGTGAGTTTTGCATTGTCGGCGAAATCTTTGCCTTCAATGGTTACTTCTCTGCCGATGCTGATTTTTTCCGGCATAGTGGCTGTCGGAGCTACGGCTTCCGGTGTTTTTTCGTCATCGTCCGAACATGCGGTGAATGCACATGCGCTGCATACGAGGAGCAGCATAAACCAAATTTTCTTCATAATGTTAGATTTTAGTGGATGAATAATTGATTGATTCAAAAGGTTAATAAATAACAATATCTATACATTGTGCCGTGCGGAAAAATTTCCGGGCGAACGCCACGACTTCTTTGGCGGTGATTTTGTCGATGAGGTGGTCAAAATACCGGGCATCGTCGAGCAGGGTGTGAGTGCGGTTGTAGAACTGCAGGTTTTCCGTCCAATAGGCGATGTCTTTGTCTGCGAAAGCGGTGTTGTGGGCTTTCTTCAAAACCAAGGCAAGGTATTCGACGTCGTCTTCCGGCACTCCTTCTTCCTGTAGGCGTTTGATTTCTTCGTGTACGATTTGTCGCATCTGTGCTCCTTTGGCGCGGGAACTTTCAAATTGTACGACGAGAGTCTGGTCGTTCTGCGGATAATCTTCCGCTTGAGCGAATAGATGCACACCGTACGAACCTCCGGCATCTTCGCGGATGGTCTGGCGGTATCGTTGCTCAAGGTACTGGCGGATGATCTGCATGTATATCTTGTCTGCGGGTTTAATGGGTAGTCGGTTTTTAAATTCGATGTTCACCATGTATTTCTCTTCCGGTAGTCCCAGTACGATGTCGCGCGTTGCAGATTCGTGTCGTTCGTAGTTGTGGACCACCGCCTTTTCCCGGGTGCCTTTGGTCGGCAGGGAGGCAATGTAAAGTTCCGTCAGACGGCGGGCTTCTTCACGTGGCAGGTCGCCCACGAGGTAGAAGGAGAAATCGCCGGCGTTGCGGAAGCGTTCATCGTAGATGCTCTGCATGCGCTCGAAGTTCATGGCGTTGTAATAAGCGGTGTCATCGGCATGGATACGGGGCGAAGGGAGGGTGTGCACCTCTTTCATGACAGCGGCGATGCTGTCGTCCGTGGTGTGCTTGGCATAGGCGCGCTGAATCTTGTTTGCCCGCACGTATTTGTCGAATGCCGGGCGACTGAAACGCGGGTGGGTAACGGTGAGGTGGAAAAACTGGAGCGCCCGTTCGGCATCCTTGTGCGTGGAGCGACAGTTGATGCTTTCAGAACGTTCGTCCAGGGCGATGTTGATGTCTATCTCGTGTCCCTGCATAATCGCATTGAGCGTCTTGGGCGCGTGTTTGTAAAGCCCGTGTTGGAGGAACAATGCGTTGAGGGCATCGGCGGAGGGAAGGTCTTCTGCCGGAAGCAGGGAACGTCCGCCGGCACTGCCTGCCAGCAGGTTGAAGACGCCCGCTTCGCTGTCGGTGTATTTGTAATACACTTTGGCGCCGTTGCTGAGCGTCCATTCTTCGGCTTCCGCGTTTTTGAGGATTTTGGTCTTTACAATGGTGCCACTTTGGGGCTCAAAATCCATGAAAGGCGGAAGGGTTTCTTCTTTGCTTTCGGGATAGGGCTGGGGATTGTGATTCCTAGCTTCTTCTCGGATAGCCGTCAGTTCGTGACTGTCAGGGAAAGGATAGTCGGGGTTGTTGCCTTGTACGGCGTAGACCCAGTTGCCGGCTTGGTTGTACCAGCGAGCAATCCATTCCTGCATGGCGGTGCTGTCAATCGTGCCGACAACCCGGTAGGTGGTGTCCAATTTGGTTGCCACTTCACAGAGGGGATAACCGAGGAGGAAATGGTCCTGGTAGATTTTGAGGTAGACGCTATTGGGCATCCGGTTGAGCATGGTAGCGGATTGCTGGAGACTGCGACGATAATTGTCGGTCAGTTCTTTCATTTTCTGTTCCGTAATGCCGTAGCGACGGATGCGTTCCAATTGTTCAAGCACTTGCCGGAGGGCTTCCTTTTCCATACCGGGCAGGGGAGTGACGGCAATGTTCTGTCCTTCATAGTGGCGCACCATGTTGTGGACGCCTGCCTGTGCGCTGAGGAAGTTGGCGTCCTCTTCCTGTATGAAGTCATTGAGGTAACTGCCGACCAGTTGGTTGTAGAACTCGCTGCATAGTTGTTCTTTGATTTGTGTTTCCAATGAGTTTACCGGTGCTTTGCGGAAACGTTGCATGAGGACAATCGCATTTTGCGGGATGTCTTTGTCGATGAGCCGGCAGTAGAGCGGTTCTGTGTTGTCGGGGATGTAATAGGTCAGCCGGGCTTTGGGATTGATGCGTTTGGGAATGGGAGCGAAAAGGCGTTTGACCTCTGCTTCCACGGCTTCGGGGTCGATGTCACCGATGATGATGACTGCCTGCTGGTCGGGACGGTAGAAGTCCCGGTAATAGGCGCGAACCTCTTCGGCGGTGAAGTTATGGAGCACCTCCGGCGTACCGATGACGTCGTGGGTGGCGTATTTGCTGTGGTTGTAGAGCAGGGCGTTGAGCTCCGTCTGCATTCGTTGGGAAAGGTCCATGCCCTGGCGTCTTTCCTCAAGGATGACTTTGCGCTCGATTTCCATTTCGTCGGCACGCAGGAGGAGGAATCCCGACCAGTCGTGCAGAATCAGGATGCAGGAGTCCACGAGTCCTTTGTCGTCCGTAGGGACGCCGTCGATGTGGTAGACCGTTTCATCGGCACCCGTGTAGGCGTTCAGGTCTTGGATGCCCCGCCGTTTGAGGAATGCGGGTGCACCTTCCGGAAAATTTTCCGTGGCGTGGAAAGCCATGTGCTCGAGCACGTGCGCCAGACCGTTCTGGTGGTCTTCTTCCATGAGTGCGCCTACGTTTTGCACTAAATAGAAGTCGGCTTTCCCCGGTGTCGTGCGGTTGGCGCGGATATAGTAATGCAGTCCGTTGTCAAGACGGCCGTGACGAAAGGGTTCGTCGGTTGCGGATGCTTGCCAGACGGAGATTGCAGTCAGAAGTAAAAGAAAAAGAATCTTTTTCATGGGATGATCATAGGTTTTCCAGATTTTCACGAATCATGTTCTGCAATTGTACTTTCAGGGCAGGTTCCTCGATTTCGGCACTGACGATGAATGCTTGGTTAAGACTTTGTTTTGCCTTGGTGGTGTCGCCGGTTTTTTGCAGGTTCTCTGCCAGTAGCATCAGCAGTCGTGTACGCAACTGGGGAGCCATCTTCATGTTCAGGGTGTTGTTGATCCACTTGATGACGAGAGGACGTGCCTGGTCGGGCAGATTGCCCTGATAGATAGAATACAGGTCTTCAATGGGTTGCGTGTAATCGTTGATGCCTAATGACTTGCCGGCTCCTGCGAAATACTTGTCCATATTTTCAAAGAAGACGGGCAGGTTGTGGCGGAAAAGACCGGAGTAACTGTCGGCGAGCAGGGTGACGGCTTCGACTGCCGAGAGGTCGCCGAAAGGCATATCGGCGTATATGGCTTTCAGGTCGCCGTTGATGCGTTCGAGCGTCTGCTTGTAGTCGGTCTTGCCGGTGCTGCAAAGTTTCAGGATGTGCGTGTTGTACAGTCCGATGAGGTAGTTCTGTACCTCTTCTTTGTCAACAGCCTCGCAGTAGCGGTCGTAGTTCTTCACCATAAAGTCGAATATCGGGTCTTGTTTCTCGAGTTCCGGATGATAGAGCGAAAGAATGACAAAATCCGTCGGATTAATCATGTTTTCAAGTTTTTTGGTCTTGAGGTATTCGGGAAACAGGGCGTCGATGCGCACGGTCCATTTTTCCTGGTTGTAGCCATTTTGGGTCTTAATGAAATCAGGAGCGCGCAACAACAGTTTCTGTTGCAGTTCGGTGTTTTTCTTTTCTTTCTTGGATTTCTCGTACAATTTCTCGAAAGTAAGTTCGTCTCCCTCGACGATTTGCGCTTCGAGCAACAGGCTGGCAGGCGCAAGGACGCCTATCAGGGTTTTGAGCACTTCGCCTTTGCTGTCGATGAAAAGCATCGTGGGCAGAGAGGTGATTTTATAGCGTTCCGCAAGGCTTCTGTTGGCAGGGGCATCGCTGTCGAACTGGCAGTTGATGAAGTGTTCGTTGAAGTATTTGCCTACCTCGGGGCGGGTGAATACTTGGGCGGACATTACTTTGCAGGGACCGCACCACGATGCCCAAAAGTCGATGAACAGGTTCTTCTTTTCGGCTTTGGCTTTTGCCAAGGCTTCTTCAAAGGTATAGTTACTGAAAGTGATTTGGGCGGATAACCGGTT
>CAMWQQ010000103.1 GCA_947176455.1 uncultured Odoribacter sp.
ATCATATACAACAGTTTTAATGAAATCACATTTCGCACGGACAACGGTGCCTTGTTTGAGAATGAAGTATTACTGGAATTGTGGCGAAACCGCCATTCTTCGGATATGATTTCCTTTTACCGGACTCAAAACGGTACAGAAGTGGATTTTATTCTGGAGGGACCGCAACGGAAATTTGCCGTGGAATGTAAATATAAATGTTTTCAACATCCGATATCCATTGCTTCTCTTTCCAATTTGGCTGCCGAAGAGAATTTGCACGCTCAATACATTGCCAATATCAATCTCAACACCACTCATAAGGAGACCCGATTTGTTCCAGGCATTTTACTTGACCGTATTGAATGATTCCCGTAGGAAAAAGCGGAGGAGGTGTTGAGCCAGTAGTGCTGGTTGGTCTTGGTGGAGGAAGTGGCTGGCGCCGGGGAGCGTTTGGATTTCGGCAGCCGGGAATAAGGAACGGATTGCCGGAATGTCGTCGTCGCTGACGTGGGTGGAGTGTTCACCCCGGAGAAACAGGACGGGAAAGGGATAGGGCTGTCTGTCAGCCGGAAGTTGCCACGCCAGAATGGTTTGTCTGTTCTTTTGTATCGCCTCTACGTTTATTTTCCAACGGAAACCGTCTTCGGTTTTGCCGATATTTTTGAATACAATCTGGCAGAGGGTTTCCGAGGGGAGCAACTGCCGGATAGTGGCATGGAGCTCTTCCCGGTGCCGATAGTGTTCCGGAGCGATGCGGGTCATGGTATCCAGTAGGCACCGGTGCATATCGTGTTCTTCTGACGGGTAGGTCTTGGGGGCGATGTCCAGTACGGCGGCTTTGGCGACGGTTTGCGGTTCGGTGAGCAACAGTCGCATCAGCGCCTTGCCTCCCATGGAATGTCCTGCGACAAACGGTTTTCGGGAGAGGTGCAGGGAAGCGATGAATGCTTTGAGGTCTTGGCTCATCACCTCGTAATCGTGTTCGGGAGAATGAGGGGAATGGCCGTGATTCCTGAGGTCCGGCAGAATGACGTGAAAGCGGTCCGCCAGCAGACCGGCAACCTGTAGCCAATTGTCCGAAGCTCCCCAAAGTCCGTGCAGGAGTATCAGCGGGGGATGTTCCGGTGTCCCTTTTTCTCTGTAAAACAGTCGCATCGTTTTAGGGTATGTTCAAAAAATGCTACCGTTGCCGGTAGCATTTTTTGAAGTTATTTCCGGTTTATCGGATAAAACTTAGTCTTTCAACTTGGCTTTCAGGAATTCCCGGTTCAGCCGTGCAATGTGGGAGATAGAGATGCTCTTCGGGCATTCCATTTCACAAGCACCTGTGTTGGTACAGTTTCCGAATCCGAGTTCGTCCATTTTTGCCACCATGGCTTTTGCCCGGCGTGCGGCTTCGATTTTTCCCTGGGGCAACAGTGCCAACTGGGATACCTTTGCAGCGACGAACAACATGGCTGAAGAGTTCTTGCAAGTAGCCGCGCAGGCGCCGCAACCGATACATGCGGCGGCATCCATTGCCTCTTCCGCTTTGTCGTTGGCGATGGGTATGGCGTTGGCATCGGGTACACCGCCGGTGTTCACCGATACATATCCGCCTGCCTGCAGGATTTTGTCGTAGGCTTTCCGGTCTACAATCAAGTCTTTGATAACCGGGAATGCCCCGCACCGCCACGGTTCGATGGTAATGGTTGCTCCGTCTTCAAAACGGCGCATGTGCAACTGGCAAGTCGTCACGTCATCGTCTGGACCGTGTGCCCGTCCGTCTACGAACAAGCTACAGGTACCGCAAATACCTTCCCGGCAATCGTGGTCGAATGCTACGGGTTCTTCGTTCTGTTCCACCAGTTGTTCGTTCAAGATGTCCAGCATTTCCAGGAAGGAAGTACCGGTTGAGATGTTGTGGACTTTATAGGTCTTAAACCCGCCTTGGGATTTGGCGTCCTTTTGGCGCCATATCTTCAGTGTCAGTTCTTTTAATATTTTGTCTGCCATAACTTTTACCATTTATTATTTATAAGAACGTTGAGTAAGTTGGATGTTTTCAAATACCAGTTCTTCCTTGTGGAATTCCGGAGCCTTGTCTTCGCCCTGGTATTCCCAAATGGAAACATATTTGAAGTTTTCGTCATCCCGTTGTGCCTCGCCTTCGGAGGTCATGGATTCTACCCGCAGGTGTCCACCGCAGGACTCGTTCCGGTTGAGGGCATCGTGAGCCATCAGGTCGGCAAGTTCGATGAAATCGGCAACGCGAGCGGCTTTCTCCAGCTCGTTGTTCATGGCTGTAAATTCACCGGTGACGCGCAAATCCTGATAGAACGCCTTTTTCAATTCCGCAATCAGTTCGATGGCTTTTTTCAAGCCTTCCGCGTCACGTGCCATACCGATGTATTCCCACATGATGTGACCCAGTTCCTTGTGGAAGTGGTCCGGAGACTTCGTGCCTTTGATGTCGTACAGGCGACGCAGGCGGTCGGTGACGTGCTTCTCGGCTTCATCGAATTCTTTGGCGTTGGTATTGATTTTCGGCGTCTGGATTTCCTTGGACAGGTAGTCGCCGATGGTGTACGGCAGGATGAAATATCCGTCTGCCAATCCCTGCATCAGGGCGGAAGCTCCCAGACGGTTTGCACCGTGGTCGGAGAAGTTACATTCGCCGATGGCGTACAATCCCGGAATGGTGGTCATCAGGTTGTAGTCCACCCAAAGTCCGCCCATGGAGTAGTGGATTGCCGGATAAATCATCATCGGATTGTGATAGGGGTCTACAGCAGTAATTTTTTCGTACATCTGGAACAGGTTGCCGTAACGTTTCTCAATGGTGTCGCGTCCCAATTGTTCGATGGCATATTTGAAGTCCAGGAATACGGCCTTGCCCGTGTTGTTTACGCCGAAGCCCGCATCGCATCTTTCCTTGGCGGCACGGGAGGCAACGTCACGGGGTACCAGGTTACCGAATGCCGGATAACGGCGCTCCAGATAGAAGTCGCGGTCTTCGTCCGGAATGTCGTTCGGGTGTTTGGTGCCTGCCTGCAAGGCTTTGGCATCTTCTATTTTCTTCGGAACCCATACGCGTCCGTCGTTACGCAACGATTCGGACATCAGGGTCAGCTTGCTCTGCTGGTCGCCGTGTACCGGAATACAGGTCGGGTGAATCTGCACGAAACAGGGGTTGCCGAACATGGCACCTTTCTTGTAAGCCTGCCATGCCGCACTTCCGTTACATCCCATGGCGTTGGTGGACAGGAAGAATACGTTGCCGTAACCTCCGGTTGCCAATACAACGGCATGAGCGCCGAAACGTTCGATTTTACCGGTTACCAGGTCGCGGGCGATTACTCCCCGGGCTTTGCCGTCGATAACCACTACGTCGAGCACTTCGTGACGGTTGTACATTTTCACTTTTCCGTTCTGAATCTGGCGGTTCATCGCACCGTAAGCACCCAGCAACAACTGCTGTCCGGTTTGCCCCCTGGCGTAGAATGTACGGCTTACCAAAGCACCACCGAAGGAACGGTTGGCAAGCAAACCACCGTATTCGCGGGCGAAAGGCACGCCCTGAGCGACGCACTGGTCGATGATGGCGTTGCTCACCTCTGCCAGACGATATACGTTGGCTTCGCGAGCACGGTAGTCACCGCCTTTGATGGTTTCATAGAACAGACGGAATACGGAGTCGTTGTCGTTTGGGTAGTTCTTTGCCGCATTGATACCTCCCTGGGCGGCGATAGAGTGTGCGCGACGGGGAGAATCCTGGTAGCAGAATGCGGTTACGTTATAGCCTAATTCGGCAAGACTGGCAGCGGCGGAACCTCCGGCTAATCCGGTGCCGACAACGATAACATCCAGTTTCTTCTTGTTGGCCGGGCTGACAACGCCGATGTGGGCTTTGTGGTTAGACCACTTGTCTTTCAACGGTCCGGCAGGTATTTTTGCATCTATAACTGACATAGTAATTGTTTTTAGTTTTTGACTTAAAGATTGTGTTGCATCCCTTGCTTTATCGGATTCAATTGCCGAATATCATGAAATACAAGGGGATGATGCTGAATCCGGCTGCAAATACGAAAGCAAAGAAATAAGCGATGCATTCCAACCGTTTCCTCCAGATGTCGTTGGAAAAACCGATGGTCTGGAAAGCCGACCAGAAACCGTGGGTGATGTGCAACCCCAGCAGAATGGCGGCAATGATGTAAATCACTCCGAAACACGGCTGTTTCAGGAAGCTGCTGACAAATTCATAGTGGCTGGTGATTTCGCCGAATTTGAACTGGTACCATACGGTGGCGATGTGCAAGGCAAGGAATGCCAGCACCAATGCGCCCAGAATGTACATGTTCCGGGAAGCCCACGTGCAGTTTTGAGACTGGCAACGTTTGGCGTATTTTGCCGGTCGTGCTTTCTGATTCTGGATGGTTAGCACGCTTGCCCAGATGATGTGGACGATGAAACCGAGTGCGAGTACCGGCTCAATCACCTTGATGAAAGGCAACGCCATGAAGTCGCATCCGGCATTGAATGCCTCTTCGCTGACTAACAGCAGCAAGTTCACGGAGAGGTGAACACACAAGAATAGAATCAGAAAAAGTCCGGATAAACTCATGATGACTTTTTTTCCGATCGAAGAAGTCAAAAAATTACTCATAATTTGTTCTGTTTATTAATAATTGAGATTGATTTTTCACTATGTGCAAAATTATCCTTTTTCCTTGAATTTTATGCTATTTTTTTACATTAGAATGATTCTAAATTCAGAAAATTTTCCGTAATTATTTTGGGATGTCCGGAGGTGTTTTCAGGTTGTCGTAAATCACCTCCTGGATTTTGGTACGGATATTCTGGTCGGATAATTTTGAATTGAATTCGTTGGGGTAGGTCCGGTTGGACATAAAGATGTATATCAGGTCGTTATCGGGGTCGCACCAAGCCATGATGCCGGTGAATCCCGTGTGCCCGAAACTGCTGAGCGGGGAGAGTTGGCATACCGGACTGATTTTGGTCGTGTCGGGTTCGGGCTTGTCGAATCCCAGCGCTCTTCTGTTTTCCGGAAAGGTGTGATTGGAACAGGTAAAGGTGTCAATGGTGCCTGGCGCAAAGTATTGTTCGCCTCCGTAGTTGCCTTTGTTCAGATACATCTGGAGCATTTTAGCCAAATCCTCCGCCGTGGAAAAGAGTCCGGCGTTCCCGGCAATGCCTCCCAGCATGGCGGCGGCGGGGTCGTGTACATTTCCCTTGATTTCGGTTTTCCGGTACAATAGGTCATGGCAAGAAGGAACAATCCGGGAGACAGGCAGTCGTTCGGCCGCCTTGAAATCGGTGCTGTACATGCCCAGACGACGGTAGAAGGCGTTTTGGCAGTAGCGGCTGATGTTTTCTCCGGAGATTTGTTCTATGGCGAATTTCAGCAGGATGAAGCCGACATCGCTATATGCGTAGGTTTTTTGAGGGTTTAACGGGGAGTGTAGAATGGTATGAAGAACGGTGTCCTGATAGGAGGGGAACATATACAATCCCGGTGCAAGCATTTTATAGCCGTCTCGTTGCTGATTGGAGATGGTGCTGTCTTTGAACCGGTAGTTGATGTCGGCGTAGAGGCGTTCTCTCAGCCGAAGAGTGTTGTTGGGGGTTTTCCGGTTGGAAAACAAGGGACCGGCAAGGGAGGTTTGGTCAATGGCGTCGGCAAAGAAAGGGATGAACGTTTTCAAGCCGGCATTGTGGCACAATATCTCTTTGATCAAGAGGTCTTTTTTGTCGGTGTGCTCCAGCTCGGGATAGTATTCGGACAAAGGGTGGTCGAGGGCTATCCGTTTTTCATCGTACAGCTTCATCAGCGCCGGCAGGGTTGCCGTGATTTTAGTGACGGAGGCGATGTCGTAGATGTCGTTGACGGCGTTGGGTCTTTCTTTCTGATAGGTGTGGAAGCCGAAGGCTTTGTTGTAAATGACCGTGCCGTTCCGGGCAATCAGGACTTGGCATC
>CAMWQQ010000104.1 GCA_947176455.1 uncultured Odoribacter sp.
CGTTCCGTAAGAAGTTCAGGCAGTATCCTGAAACCGGCGTTGTATGCCTTGATGTTGCAGAACGGGTTTATTTTGCCACGGACTTTGATTCCCGATGTGCCTTCGCGTTTCGGCAATTATGCGCCTTCCAATTTCAATCGGGATTTCAAAGGAGCCGTTCCTGCCGGACAGGCTCTGGCGCAGTCGTTGAACATTCCTTTCGTGCGGATGCTGAAGGAGTATTCTTATGCTCGGTTTTATGATGAATTGAAGCAGTTGGGAATCACTTCGTTGAATCGTCCGGCGGACCATTACGGATTGAGTCTGATATTGGGAGGGGCGGAAACCTCCTTGTGGGATGTCTGTAACCTGTACGGGGGAATGTCCGCTGTCCTGAGGCATTACCAAGAGGAAGACGGACAATATTTTTCGGGCGAATACGAGCGGTTGAAGTTGTGGGAAACGAAAACCGGGGAATTGAAAACCGGGGAGGGCGTATTGCAGGCTTCGGCTATCTGGCAGACCTTTAAGGCTTTGGAAGAGGTGGAACGTCCGGAAATGGAGTCCGGTTGGAAAAACTTTGTCTCGTCCATGAATCTTTCCTGGAAGACGGGAACCAGTTTTGGTTTTCGGGATGCCTGGGCGGTGGGGGTGAACGCGGATTATGTGATTGGCGTGTGGGTAGGAAATGCGGATGGAGAGGGGCGTCCCGGACTGATTGGGGTGCGGACGGCGGCTCCGGTGCTGTTTGAGGTTGCCTCTTTATTGCCTGCAGCCCGTCGTTTCGACGAACCTGTCGAAGAAATGTGCGAGGAGGTGGTTTGTCGGAAAAGCGGATGCCGAGCCGGTGCTTTTTGTGACGTGACGGACACGGTACGGATTTGCGTTGCTGGACGGCGAACCGGGGTTTGTCCCTACCATCAACAGGTGCATTTGGATGCAACGGAGACCTGGCGGGTTACGTCGGAATGCGAGCCGGTACGAAACATGAAGAAAAAATCCTGGTTCGTCCTGCCTCCCGTGCAGGAGTGGTATTATTCCCGCAGTCACACGGATTACCAGAAATTACCGCCTTATCGTCCCGATTGTCATCCGCAGGGGGAGGAACTGATGGAGATGATTTATCCACAGCGAGGCACTCGGGTTTTTATTCCGGTGGATTTCGGCAGACAATCCGGCAGGGTGGTGTTTGAGGCGGTGCATCGTTTTGCGCAGGCGGAAATCTATTGGCATATCGATGAGCGTTATGTAGGCTCTACCCGACACATACATCAAATGGAACTTCTTTTGCCGGAAGGGTTGCATCGCCTGACTTTGGTAGACGGGGAGGGCAATGTGCTGCAACAAGCTTTTCGGGTGGTCGGGAAGGATATGCCCGCCGGCGAATAAACTGGAAGAAAAACAAAAGAGGCCGAATGTCCGACCTCTTTTACCGAGCCAATTGCGAGACTCGAACTCGCGACCTACGCATTACGAATGCGTTGCTCTACCAGCTGAGCTAAATTGGCATTTCGGCGACAAAAGTAATATTTTTTTGTGAGATTAAAATTTTTTCCGAAGAAAAATTGTCTTTGTGTTTTTATTTCAGCAGACCTTGCATTTTTTCCTTTGGAACAGAGATGGTAACAGGTCCGCAGGAGCCGGGTCCGAGGATGTATTTGGCATAAGTGAATTCCACGGTGTGTGGCGTGAGATTCAGGGCGGTGCAGTTTTCTATGGTCGGAGCCTCAAACGTGTTGCATTTGTCCGGGTCTTGCAGGTACTTTGCCAATAGGGCGTTGATGTCGCTCGCTTTCTCTTCGTTCAGGATGTCTTTCTCGTTCAGGAACTGTTGCGTCTTGACGTTGTAATTGATGCCGTAGAAATGGGTGATGCCGTTGGCTCCTCCCAGCATTTCATAGGCGGATATCAGTACGCTGATGTAATTCTGGTCTGCCCAAAAAACACTGTCCTGGATGACCAATTCATACGGACCGACCTGTTTCAGATCGGCGGAGTCCAAGCTGGCGTTCAGTTCTTCTGCTTGTTCCTGGAAAGCCGCCCGGATGCCGTTGACCAATCCGGTCAGTTCATCGTTGATTTTGACACAGCTTTTTTCCACTTCCGTTACGGTGGACGAGAAAGCGGGGTGGCTGACGGTTATATCCCAGACGGTGGTTTTGTCGGTTTCCGTGATTCGTTTTACTTCCAGTTTGACTTCTTTTTTGCAGGCAACTAAGGAAAACATCAGTATCGTTGCCATAAATAAAGTTGTTTTCATATCTTTTTATTGATTCGTTTATTGTGTGGTTATACCGATTAATGCCTTGTCGGGTTACCGTTGCAAGCGTATATCCTTGCCGAATCAGAGAATTTTTTTCTTCGGTGTGGTGGCAATGAAATCTTTCAAATAAAGAGGTTCGAAATAGGCGGTGTCTGCAAATTGCCGTTGCTGGAACTGTTGTTCCGACAATCGGACGATGTGGCAGGCGGAAGTCTTGATGTTTTCAATGAAACAGGCATTGGGCGAGGTGATTACCTTGCGGATTTTGTCGCTACCGTTTCCGAAAAAATAAATCTTGTGTTTTTCCAGCAGTTCGGCAAAGGAATGTTCGTCGATGATTTCAGCTTTTGTTTCGGTGATTGGACGATTCTCCCGGTCGAAGAAAGCGGTATAGACCTCCATGCGCCGGGCATCGAGCATCGGGCAGTAAAGGGCGTCCTCGTTTTGCTTGGTGGATACCGCCAACGCCAGGGCTTGTAGCGTGGGTACGGCAATCAACGGTTTCCCGGCACCGAAACACAAGCCTTTCGCCATGGAGACGCCGATGCGCAATCCCGTATAGGAGCCGGGACCCATGCTGACGGCTATGGCATCCAGTTGATGTGCGTCCAATTGCTTTTCACGTAGCATATCGTCGATAAAGCTCCCTAACAATGCAGAATGGTTCAAGCCTTCGTCATTTTCTTTTACCGCGATGATTTTTCCGGCATCTGCCAATGCAACGGAACATACGGTAGTGGAAGTGTCTATGTTTAAAATCAAAGCCATGATGGGTTTGTTTTTATTGTCGGATGATTTTGATTTCTCCGCTCATGCCCAGTTTGAGGATGCAGGACGGAACGGCGGGGGTACGGTCGTTTCGGCGATAGTCTACGACATAGTCCGCCGCCTTTCGGATTTCCTCGCTGATTTCCTCATAGAATCGAGGCGCAGGTTTGCCGCTGATGTTGGCGGAAGTGGAAACGATAGGGCGGTTGAATCGGGACAACAGTGACCGCGTGAACATTTCTTGCGTGATGCGGATGCCGATTGTGCCGTCCTCGGCAATCAGGTTGGACGCCAGCCTTTTGGCATTCGAATAAATGATGGTCGTGGGTTTGTCCGCAATCTCAATCAAGTCCAAGGCAATGTCTGGCACGTCCGCATACGATGCGATTTTGCCGGCATCTTCCAGCAACACCAGCATGGATTTGTGGTCCGTCCGTTGTTTGATGTCGTAAATCTTTTTTACGGCTTCGGCGTTGGTCGCGTCGCAACCCAAGCCCCATACGGTATCCGTCGGGTAGAGGATGACGCCGCCTTGCTTGAGGACTTCCTGGGATTTCCTGATTTCTTCTTTCAGTTTATCGTCCATAGATATCGTCGATTTCGGTGAGCGAAAGTACAAAGTTTTTCTTAGAAAGTATATATTTGTGAAATGTTTTGAATATATGCCGGGTTTTACGAAACGGTTGGATGAACTATGAACATGCGGATTTGGACGAGCCTTGTCGTTTTCTTCTCGGGCATCTTCTTTTGGGGAACCCCGGCTGTTCTCGGACAGGAGGAGCATAAGGGGCGTTTTATTCATCAGTTGGGGGCGGAGTTCCGTCCGGGATACGTGTTTCCCACCAATCCTTTTCTGGCAGGGAGAAATGCGACGGAATCGCCGATAAAGGATTCGTATGCGGCACATTTGAAATATGCTTTCCAATTCTCTCCGCAGTCTTTGCCGGACCGCATCTGGGGCGGTGCTTATCAGGGAATCGGCATCGGATATTATTGCTTCGGGAATACCCGGGAGTTGGGAAATCCGTTGTCGGTGTATTTGTTTCAGGGGGCGCGGATTGCCACTTTTTCTTCCCGGGTGTCGTTCAATTACGAATGGAATTTCGGCGTTTCGCTGGGCTGGAAACCTTATGACTGGGAGCGTAATTCCTACAATGTCATGGTGGGTTCCAAAATGAATGCCTATATCAATACGAATTTTTATGTGGACTGGGTGTTGTCCGCCCGTTTCAATCTGAATGCGGGCGTGTCGCTGACCCATTTTTCCAATGGCAATACCTGGTTTCCCAATGCCGGACTGAATATGATAGATTTCAAAGCCGGTCTGGTCTATCATTTCAACCGCGAAGAAGCCTGTCTTTCCAAGGCGTTGAACCATACTTTGGTACCTGCTTTCCCCCGGCATGTGAGCTATGACTTGGTAGCGTTCGGGGCGTGGCGACGGAAAGGGTATTTTTCGGATGACGAATTCGTTCCTTCTCCGAATGCCTATAAAGTACTGGGGCTCAGTTTAGCGGCGATGTACAATGTCAGCTATAAGTTTCGCACGGGAGTGGCATTGGACTGGGTGTATGATGCCAGTGCCAATGTGTTTGTGTTGCGTGACCCTTCCACGCCTCAGGGTTTCGTGAAACCGCCGTTCAATGCGCAGATTGCCTTGGGCGTTTCCGGACGGGTGGAGTATGTGATGCCTTATTTTATCGTGGGTATCGGATTGGGTACGAACGTGTTGCACCGGGGAGGCGATTTGAGGTCTTTTTATCAGATGCTGTTGCTCAAGATTTCCATGACCCGGAGCACTTTCCTGCACGTGGGGTATTGTCTGAAAGATTTTCAGGACCCGAATTTCCTGATGCTGGGCGTCGGAGTGCGGTTCAATAACAAGTATCCGGTCAATAAATGATAAGACGGCGTATGCCGAAATCCCGTCGCAGGATTCCGGCATACGTCCATTTTTTATACGAGGTGTTTGATTAATTCTTCCCGGTCGCCGTAGAGCATGTCTATGACGGGAATTTCAATCAGGGTGTAGCATCCCGGTTGCTGGCGCATGGAGGCACGGGCGGACGAAACCATGATTTGTGCCGTCAGTGCGGGGTTGTTGATGTGCATGTTGAACTCGAACAACTGGTTCTGCGTCTTTCCGGATACCCCTTTCCGAGTCAGGTTCACCCCGTGTCCCATATCAAGCAGGTCGTCCACTTTTTCCACCTGCATCACGTGGGTCTCGTCATTGGCAAAATAGGGGTCGTTCTTGATTTTCTGTGCCACTTCATGGAAATCATATCCTTCGGTGAGTTCGATGTAGACCATACGGCGATGAATGCCTGTTCCGGTGGGAATGGTCATTGACAGGGCGGCTTTCACGCCCTCGACGGCTTTCACCGCTACGGTGTGGCCCATGCTCATGCCCGGTCCGAAGTTCGTGTAGGTGATTCCTTTCGGCGCACAAGCCTCCAGGAGCGCACGGACAACGGAGTCCGTCCCCGGGTCCCAGCCTGCCGACATAATGGCTACGGCGTTGTGTTTGCGTGCCGTTTCGTTCAATGTGCGGTGAAGGTCCACCGTCAGCGTATGGATGTCGAAGCTGTCAACGGTGTTGATGCCGAGGCTCAATGCTTCCGTGGCGTATTGCTTGACGCTGCGGGTGGGGGTACAGAGTATGGCAACTTGCACGCCCGTCAGTTCGGACAGGTGTCCCACCACCTTGTATCGTTTGATTTCATCGGGTACGTTGGCGGCATTCCGTCGCACGATGCCTGCTATCTCAAAGTCCGGTGCCGTTTCCAGCGCCTCCACTACGTATTTGCCGATGTTGCCGTATCCGACAACGGCTGCTTTGATCTTGTCCATGGAATTGTTATTTGGGTTTGACGATATTGCTTTGTGTTTGTCAGTGAGACAACAAATTTCGCAATAATTTGCAGGAATGCAAATGCTTTG
>CAMWQQ010000105.1 GCA_947176455.1 uncultured Odoribacter sp.
AAGTCAACCCACAAGTCAACCCACAAGTCAACCCACAAGTCAACCCACAAGTCAACCGGAGAAGTCTGTGGTAGAAAGGATAATGGAGTTCTGCAAAGAACCTAGATCCTTGGTTGATATAGCCACATATTGTGGATTTAAAGATACACGTAATTTCAGAGAGCGTTATCTTAATCCGCTACTAGGCACTCGCCTCCGAATGACAATCCCGGATAAACCCACAAGTCGAAATCAGAAGTACATCGCACAATCCGAATAAGAGAGAATGTAAAATAAGTTGGCGTAAAGTTGTATATAAGTGCCTTATTTTTACTCTGCCATTGTCACCAATTCCCTATTTCTGGAATATGCTGAAGCAACTGTTGCTTGTGCTTGCCCTTTTTGGGGGCAATGGCTTGTTGCCTCATTGGAGTGCAAGTCCTGTCGTTGACAGCATTTACCGCACGGCGATTATCGGAGGTTGCTGGTTGTATGGGGCATATAAGCTCAGGATTTCCGAGGAGTTTGTGTTGTTGATTCGGAAGTTGTTAAGAAAGTAATCCATTTTTGAATCATGTTTTCTTCGGCAAATTGCCTGCAATCTTCCCGGGCATTTGCAGCCAGACGGCTCCTTTCTTGAGGCGAATTCATTAATGCCGTCAGCATGTTGACAAATGTCTGGATATCCCCGTTGCGGACAATAATTCCGTTTCTTTGATGCTGAATCACGTCATACAGGGCGGAATAGCTGTCAAAGGCGATGGGCACGGTTCCCAGTTGTTGCGCTTCGGTGAGCACCATGGGGAATCCCTCGTAGGAGGAAGTCATTAGAAAAATGGATGCTTGCTGATAATAAGGTACGGGGTTTTGTTTTCCTTCAAAATCGACCTGTTTCAAACGTAATTTTCGGACAAGATGACGGTAGAACGGTTCGTCCGGACCGTTGCCAACGATTTTGAGGCGCCAATCTTGAAAACATCGGCTTTGTTCAATGGACTGCCATATTTTTAATGCCGTTGATATCCTTTTTTGTCTATCAGACAAACGTCCGACAATCAGCACTTCTTTTTGTTTGTCGGGCGAAGGTTGTATTTCTTCCGGAAAAGAAAGGCAATTGCCGATGGCGATGAATTTTGCCGTTTCCGTTTCTTTCAGGCCTGCCAGTTTTAGGAAATCGGGGATATAACTCGCGGAGAGAAGTACGATTTTATCGGCGGTTCGGTGTATGTATGAGTAGTTGTGCCGGACGTTTCTTTGTACGATGTGCTTGTAAATGGGAGCGGGTAGCAAAGCAACCAGTAATTTTTTCAGGGATTTGAATTTGTTTGAACCGTGGAAGAGTCGGAAACATTCCGTGTTCAAGACAGGAGGAACGAACTCTTTGCCCGGTTTGTTGTGATAGCAGTAAAACAACTGGCAATCTGAAAGAGAGATTAGAGCCTGTCGGACAATGGCTAATTTTTTCGGAGGCCAGCATTCTTGGACGATGATTCGTTTGATGTCGTGTGCTCGGATGAAGGCATTTAATTGTCGGACGGATTCATGGGTGAAATCCAGTTTTAATTTCCGGAGGAACAAGGAATCTTCGGATGCCTGGCTTTTTTCGAAATAGGCTCCGTAACAATTCCAGCCCTGTGTCGCGAATGCTTTGGCAAGGATTGCCGTAATTCGTTGTATGCCTGAATTGACAGGATTTATTTCGCTGTTGTTGACAAATAGGATATTATTCATAAAACAAATATAACGCTTTTGTCGGAATCTCTAATTTTTTTTCATTGTAGTTTTAAAATAGGAGGCTTTGAAGAAATGGCAAAGAGCTTGTTTTGCAACTAAAAAATGGTTACATTTGTGATATGAATACATTGAATTACAAAGGATATATAGGAAGTATTGAAATTAGTGAAGAGGATAATTGTTTGTTTGGTAAAGTTCTTGACTTGCCGAATGATACGATGATTTCGTATGAGGGGAATACGATTTTAGACCTAAAAAAAGATTTTATGGGAGCGGTCGATGATTATATCGCTTATTGCGAAGAAATGGGGATAGCTCCGCGCAAAAGTTATTCCGGTTCTTTGAATATCCGCATTTCACCGGAGACACATAGTCGCATCGCACTTCTTGCGAAAAAGGCAGGAATGTCTATAAATGCTTTTATCAAACAGGCATTGGACAAGCAAGTGGCGAGTATGTTATAATCATGTTTTATGGAAATATCTTCGATAAGCTCTTTCCGTATGGTGCTTGATTCGAGTGGTGTGATTTTTAGCACTCCAATTTTTAATGGGAGTCATAAATGATGCGCCAAAGATGTCTTCCAGCCATTGATGAGTCTGGTCGGGCATATATAGGGTCAATCCCAGGAAATCCTGTTCTGAAAAGGCAGATTTGCTTACCCATGACAAATCTGTGGGAAAACCGTCCGTTTCGTTGGCTTTTCGCCAGTCCTTGTATTCGTGGCGTCGGGTGATGTAGCAATACATATCTTCATCGGTCGTGAAATACGTGAAGAAATCAATCTGGACTCCTTTGTAGCTATATACATCTTCGATGACTTTATTGTTTTCCTTGAGGTAGAATTGTTTTTTATGCTGGAATCCGAATTTGCTTAAAAGTCCTGCGACGTCGTGTGGCTGTTGGTCGGACAAGATGCCGACGTCGAGGTCGTTATCGTGAGGGATAAAGCCTTTCTCTCGATAAGCCCCCAAAAGCGTTCCGAAAGTGGGAAAAATGAAACAACCTTCGCTCCGGAAAGCTTTGTCTGCTTGTTGCAGGGCTTCCAGACCGTATTTGTCGAAAGCTTTCTTTAATTTCCGCTCTCTTCTGCGGGTATCCTGTTTCACCGCCCATTGGTAGAGCCCTATTTTCTGGCTGATATAAACTAAATATGAACGTAGCATTATATCCAAAATTTTTCCGTACTGTTGAATAGTTCGATGGTATCCGGAGTGGTTGTCATTTCAAAAATTTTTGAGGCAAAATAAATATCGTGTAAGCCAATGCCAATATTATATGCCAAAATTCGCTCTTGGTCGTTTGTCCGTCCCGGATGAATTCCGGACATAACATTTGATATCTCGTCAAAATATCTGAAACGATTGAAATATTTAAATTGAGAAACATGGTTTCGGGCATCTGCAAAAACTTTGTCAAAAAACAAGTCGCAATTTTGAAATCCCCGGGTGTGTATCGGTATGACAAGAACGCCTTCTTTAAACCAACTGTCTTCCGCTATCAGATTGTCGGCTGCCGTAACGCTGGATATGATGACATCGGCGTGGGAGATTAATTCTTCGGTGGAATGAACAACGGAAAAAGAGACATTCGGAAAAGATTCAAAACGGTTTATGAATGAAATTTCCTGATTTTTATAGGCTTGAAGAGAAACGTGAAAATGTTCTTTCTTGTGATTGCTCAGCAAGCATAGCAAAGTGGCTCTTGCCGTATTCCCTAATCCGATGAATGCGTAATTGCTTGTTTTTGAATTTCGCAACAACTCAATGGAACGGCAAGCGACGGCACCAGTTCGCATTGCGGTAATCCAAGTCCCGTCCAACAAGGCGAGCATTCTGCCTTCCTGGTCATCGTATAACAGGATTTCGCTTTTTAACGAAGGAATATGTTGGGGATAGCGATAGACCACTTTTGTCCCGAATCGGTGAATTGACGGGATATGGCAGGGCATGGTTGTGAAAAAAACGTTCTCGGGCAAATGTAAGCAGACTTTTGCAGGGAGATTTGCATGATGTTGCAAAGCAAATGATTCGTCTATCCACTTGACACAAATTTCCGGTGGTATATTCAGTTTAGAGATGGTTTCAAAATCTATAATCTTCATATATTAGATTTTTTTCAAAGCCTGTATAAACAAATCATTGTCCTTTGAATCCCGGATAGCTATCCGGATATAATTTTTCCCTTTGAATCCTTGTTTGGGCGCACAGTCTTTAATCAGGATGTCTTGCGTCAGCAATTTTTCGGTCAGTTCCGTGGAATTGTATTTTTCTGTGATTTCACAGAGGAAATAATTTGCCTCGGAGGGAATTACTCTTAGCCAGGGAATGGTTTCCAATGCCGTTTTGAAACGCTCTCTTTCTTTTATGAATTCCTGACAGGCGGCGGAATATGCCGATTCATATTTGCCGTATATTTGCATATAGAATTCTGCAAAGGAGTTGATGTTCCAAATGGCAACATCCTTTTTGATTTGCTCTATCAGGCGTGTGTCGGAAGAAGCCATGATTCCCAGCCTTAATCCGGGTACTCCGTATGATTTTGAGATGGATTTGACCACAACCAGGTGTTTGTATCTTTTTAGGATGTCATTCCGGAGCAGGGAATTTTTCACGGATTCTTTGCTGAAATCCACGAATGATTCGTCCAGAACAAGTGTGATGTTTCTTTTTCCAGTCCATTCGCAGAGTTGGAACAAATCTTCTTGCGGAATAAGATTTCCGGAAGGATTGTCCGGATTTACCAACAGGAGATGCTTGATGTTTTTATCGGAAAACCATTCTGTCAAATCTTTTGCACTGTAAGAAAAATCCGGATTGTTCGGGGTAAATGCAACAATGGAATCCGGATGGCGTCTATTGGAATACTCTTCAAAGGTGGGGTAAGTGATGCCGATATTCCCTTTCAGGATTTCCATTAGGCTTTTTATCAACTCTGTGGCACCGTTCCCGATGACGATGAATTCCGGACGAAGGTTGAAATTTTTGGCAGCCAACAGGCTGTTTACCCGCATTCCGGAAGGGTATTGGGTAATCAGACGTTCAAAGTTGGCTTTGATTTCTGCCAATAATTTGGGATTCGGGAAATAGGGATTTACCAAATAACAATAGTCCAGTATGTGCGGGTAACGCCAATAGCCTCCGTAACGGGACGCAATTTTTTTCAACGGATTTTCGGCAAAGATAGACTCTGCGATGTCAAGGTCCTGGATGTCGTCAATCTCATACCAGGATTCATCGGAAAGCCGGAGGGCTTTCAATTCGGGTTTGTCCAACAGGGTGATGACACGCAGTACCTGTTCGTAATATTCGTTATTTCCCAAAGCCTTGCAATATGCTTCCAGGAAAGGGATGTAATGTGAAGTTGAGAAATGCTTGCTGAATTTGTAGATATTTACCGTCTTGTAATAAGAGGGTATTTCTTCAAAAGAGAATTGCTGGGGTGAAATGAAACGTTTGATGTTATCTTCTTCGTCAAGGGTAACTACCGTTCCGTCCATCCAGCTTTCAAACTTGGCAACCAATGCCAGGCTGGGATAAGGGTGGCGTACCAAGCGTTCGAGAACGGCATCTTCAAATATCAGGTCGGATTCCAACAATAACGTGTCCTGCTCCAACAGGTAATCTTTGGCAAGGTATAAGGAATAAATGTTATTTGTCTGGTCGTATATCGGATTTTCAACATAGAGAATGGGTGTCGATATGCTTAGGGTGTCGATGTAGTCTTTTAGTTTTTGTCCCTGATAACCGATGACGATGACGATCCTTTCCAAGTGTTGGGCTTCAAGTTGATGCAACATTCGCTCAATCAAAGTTGTTCCATTGACCCGAATCATGCACTTGGTGTTGTCTTGGGTCAGTTCACCCAGACGTTTGCCCATACCTGCGGCTAATATAATGGCTTGCATGCTTGTATTGATTACCTGTTTGGACAAAGATAGGACAATATTTTCCTTATGCCAAAAATACCGAATGAGGATTCTTGTATGCCGATAAGTTTGCTGTCAATTGTATGGTGTTTTAACGGTTGGATTCTCTGATTAGACCATCACAACCCTTGTTTTTGTTGTCGTTGTCGCTTAAATTACCTTTGTAAACATCTATTAAACAAATTGTTATGAGTGAATTTCCAAATAAGCACATTTTAATGTGCTTATTTGGAAATGTGCCTGTCGTTCTATAATCCGAATGAGGTTTTGGTTTGATTTAGCGTGTTTTCTCCGACAGTATAG
>CAMWQQ010000106.1 GCA_947176455.1 uncultured Odoribacter sp.
CTGTTTGCGGATGGAGAGGCGGAAAGCAGGTTGGCGACCATCCGGCAGGAAGCGAAGGAGGGAAGAATCGTGGCGGTGGGAGAGTGCGGAGTGGACCGCAATGCTCCGGTTGCCATGGATTGGCAAATGGACTTGTTTCAGCGTCAGGCGGAAATAGCGGCTGAGTACGGTTTGCCTTTGATTGTCCACGGAGTTCGGGCGATTCCGGAAATCATTGGAGTGCATAACCGTTGCCGGGCTTCCGGGAAATGGGTGTTGCACGGTTTTAACAATCGGCAGGAAATCCTGACGGATGTGTTGCAACACGGTTTTTACATTTCGGCAGGTCGCCACGTCCTGAATGCGGAATCGAATATTTATCGCTTGTTGCCTGAAATACCGGATGACCGGTTGTTTTTGGAAACGGATAATTCCGACATGGCAATTGAGGACATTTATCGGGCGGTCGCTGAAAGGAAAGGTGTGTCGGTGGAGGAATTGCAGCGTATGGTGAGAGCGAATTTTGAGCGGGTGTTTCCGGTGTGAGACGGATTTAAGAAAAGAATAAGATATGGATGAATGGTTGAGCAGAACGGCATTGTTGCTGGGAGAGGAGCGGTTGGAACGGTTGCGCCGGGCGCATGTCCTGGTGGCGGGTTTAGGCGGTGTCGGAGCCTATGCGGCGGAACAGTTGTGTCGCGCAGGCATCGGGGAGATGACCATCATAGACGGTGATGTCGTAGAAGTGACCAACAAGAACAGGCAGTTGCCCGCATTGGACGGCAATATCGGCAGGGCGAAGACTGAAATTATGGCGGAGCGTTTTCGGGGCATCAATCCGGATATAAAATTGCACGTCATTCAGGATTTCATCCGGGACGACCGTATGGTGGAGGTGCTTCGCATGGCACACTATGATTATATCGTGGATGCCATAGACACGTTGGCACCCAAGATTTTTTTGATTTACCACAGCCTCCAGTTGGGATTGCCGGTGGTCAGCTCAATGGGGTCCGGTGGTAAACTGGATCCTTCCAAGATAGAAGTCGCTGATATTTCTAAAAGCTATAATTGCAACTTGGCGCGTATGTTGCGGAAAAGATTGCACAAATTGGGCGTGTACAAGGGAGTCAAAGTGGTATTTTCATCCGAGTTTACGGCACCTGAATCAATCGTCTTGGCGGAGAGTCAGAATAAAAAATCCAATGTAGGAACCATATCTTATATGCCACCCTTGTTCGGGTGTTTTATGGCATCTGTCGTGATACGGGATTTGATTGGTTGAGCAAACGGAGGATGTCGTCCATCCTCCGTTTCTATTTTAGATTTGGTCGAAGTCTACGTCAAATTCGCTTTTACTGCTTTCTTCCGGTGAAGATATCTTACCGCCCAAGGCGTTCTTGATGTATTCCACCACTTCGTCCAGTCCTTCCGCGAATTTTTCAAAATCTTCCTTGTACAGGAAAATCTTGTGCTTTTCAAAATTCTGGGTCCCGTCTGTGTCCAGTTTCTTCTTACTTTCTGTAATCGTCAGATAATAATCATTGTTTCGGGTAGCCTTTACGTCGAAGAAGTAGGTCCTTTTCCCTGCTCTCACTGGTTTGGAATAAATCTCCTCCCGATCTTCCATACCTTCTTTTCTTTCGTATCCTTCCATATCTGCCTTGTTTTGAAAATGGTTAATTAAAAAGCAACAGTAAAAACTGCGTTCCAAATATAGGAAAAAAAGTTAATGGAGATAACATTTTTTTATATTTTTTATTTTTCCCGTTTTTGTGCGATAGTCTTGATTGTTAAATTACAAATTTAATGAAATTCTGTATCAGAGGTTTGGAAGAAAAAGTTATCTTTGTAGGCAAAATCATTTCATTTGAAATCATTGTTCAGGAAATAGGTCGTTTAAGTGCTATGTTTGAATACATTAAGGGAATATTGATAGAGGCGGCTCCGACTTATGCCGTTGTGGAATGCGGAGGAATCGGTTATTACGTTAACATTTCGGTGAATACGTATTCTCAGATTGCGTCTGCCAAGGAGGTGATGTTGTATCTGCATCAGATTGTGCGGGAGGATGCCCATTTGCTTTACGGTTTCTTTTCCAAGGAGGAGCGGACTGTTTTCCGGCAATTGATTTCGGTATCCGGAATCGGGGCGAATACCGCCAGCGTGATGCTCAGTTCGATGACCGTCAATGAAATCACCGGGGCGATTATGACCGAGAACGTGAATGCCATAAAGAGCGTGAAGGGTATCGGTTTGAAGACGGCACAGCGGGTGATTATCGAATTGAAAGACAAGGTGAATGCCGCCGATTATGTGGAGGGAATGCCTGCCGGAACGTCGTCGACCATTCGGGAAGAGGCGTTGGCCGCCTTGGTGATGCTGGGATTTGTCAAGGCGCAGGCGGCGAAAGTGTTGGACAAGATTGTGGCAGGCGGTGGAATTACCAGTGTCGAGGAGTTGATCAAGAAAGCCTTGAAGCAATTGTAGGCGTGTCGATGATTTTTTCCGGGTGTCGTATCCCGAAATTAATGAATGTAAGGTGTGTGTATGCGTAGTTGGTTGTTATTATTTCTTATAATAACTCATGGGGTTAGCCTATTTGCAGGGACTTCTGTGAAGGGTGCGGGTTTTTCCGGTGAAAGGACCGGGCATACTTCTGACACCCTTTTGTTTCCTATTCGAGAAAACGGGGACAATGAAATCCGTAGAAACATTCCTACGTCCGCCTTGTTTTTGAAATTGCCTAAAAACATCCGGGATTCCATTGTTTACGACCCGGTCAGCAAGCAGTATGCGGTGATGACCTTGATTGGGGACAAGTATTATTACAAGCGTCCCTATTCCCAATCCCTGAAAGAGTTGCTGGATTCCCGGATGAAAATGTCTGTTTACGAGTATAACCGGCAGCAGGAACGCTTTGGAGACAAATACAACTTCAAGAATCTGGTGTCTGAAATCCAGTTCCTGGATAAAATATTGAGTCCGATTTTTGGCAAGGACCGAATCAAAATCGGTGTACAGGGGTCGGTGGATTTGACGTTGGGGGTCAAGACCAACAAGGTGGACAATCCTACGTTGCCTATCGATATGCGGAAGACCACGACGCTGGATTTCGACGAAAAAATTCAGTTCAATATCAACGGCAACATCGGGGATTTGGTGAATCTGGACTGGAGCTACAATACGGATGCGACTTACGACTTTGAGAATATCCTGAAACTTAACTACGAAGGGAAGGAAGATGAAATCGTCAAAAAGGTGGAAGCCGGTAACGTTTCCCTGCCTCTGCCGGGGACGTTGATATCCGGTGCCCAGAACCTTTGGGGATTCCGCACGGATTTGCAGTTTGGCAAGTTGTCCGTATCCGCTATCTTTTCCCAGCAGAAGGGCGAGTCGAAAGTCATCCAGTTGGAAAAGGGGGCGGAGAAGCAGGAGTTTGAGATTTCCGCATTGAATTACGAAACCAATCGTCATTTTTTCCTGTCCAAATATTTCCGGGATACCTATGAGGATGCGTTGAGAAATCTGCCGGCAGTCAACAGCAGCATTTCAATCCGGAAGATCGAGGTTTGGGTGACCAACAAGAGTTCCCGTTTCGACCAGGCGCGCAACATCGTCGCTTTCGTTGATTTGGGGGAAAGCCAGAGAAATATTTCCAACCATTCGGAATTTCTGGGTACCGGCACTTATCCTTCCAATGAGACCAACAACCTGTATGCCCAAATGACCGAAGGGCCTTATCAGGGCATTCGGGACATCAACCAGGTGTCAAAGGTGTTGGGAGGGTTCCTGTCCGGACGGGATTACGAGAAATTGGAAAATGCCCGTTTGCTTGACCCTTCGGAATACATTTTGAATGAGAAGCTGGGGTATATTTCGTTGAATACGGCATTGAATGCCGATGAGGTGCTGGCGGTGGCTTACGAATATACGGTTCGGGGGGAGGTGCATACCGTCGGTGAGTTGACCTCCAATGCTTTGGCGGCTCCTTCCGCTTTGGTCGTGAAGCTGTTGAAAGGAACCACCCAAAGTCCTGCCATGCCGACCTGGGATTTGATGATGAAGAATGTCTACAATATCGGAGCTTACAGTCTGAGCAACGACGGTTTTGTCATGGATGTCCTTTATCAGAACGACAAGGCGGGTACCAGAGTGAACTATCTGCCGGACGGACAAATGGGAGGGGAAATTCTGTTGTCCGTGATGAATCTGGACAAACTGAATTCGCAATTGGATGCCAGTCCGGACGGACGTTTCGATTACATTGACGGCGTTACGGTATCTTCGTCCCGGGGAAGAATCATTTTTCCGGTACTGGAGCCTTTCGGTTCCTGGCTGAAAAACCTGGGCGTGTCGGATCGGTATGTTTTCCAGGAATTGTATGACAAGTCGCAAACCGAGGCGGAGCAGGTTGCGGAGAAAAACAAATATTACCTGAAAGGAAGTTACAAGTCTTCCTCTTCGTCTGAAATCTCCTTGGGAGGCGCGGATATCCAGCAAGGTTCCGTGAAAGTGCTCGCCGGAGGTGTTGAACTGGTTGAAAATGTGGACTACAGCGTGGATTATTCGCGAGGTGTCTTGCAGATTATCAATCAGGCATTGCTTGAAGCCGGTACGCCGATTACCATCAAGAGCGAAGACCGCTCGTTGTATGGTATGCAGACCAAGACGCTGGTGGGTACTCATCTGGATTATAAGTTCAATGAGAAGTTCAACATCGGTGCCACCATTATGCACATGAACGAAAAGCCCTTGACCCACAAGGTCAATCTGGGCGAGGAACCGATATCCAATACGATTTGGGGTTTGAATGCCACTTACGATACGGAGTCGGATTTTCTGACCACGCTGTTGAATAAGTTGCCTTTTATCCATTCAAAGACCAAGTCGCATTTGACATTTGATACGGAATTTGCGAAATTCCAGCCGGGAATGGCGAAGGGAAGTGGAGGAAATGCTTATCTGGATGATTTTGAGAGCAGCAAGATGTCTTTGGATATGAAAGGGGTACCGCCTTGGAGGTTGGCTTCGGTGCCACAGGACGGCATACTTGCGGACGGTTTGCTGGACAGTCTGCCCAATGGTTTTCATCGAGCCCGCCTGGCTTGGTATGTGGTCGATCCGATTTTCTACCGGATGTCGACGACTACGCCTTCCCACATCCGGGCGGACAAGGAACAGCGTTCCAATCATTTCGTGCGGGAGATACGACAGACTGAGATTTTCCCCAACAAGGACCTTGCCATTGGCGACGTGAATGTGATACCGGCACTGACGGTGGCTTATTATCCGAAGGAACGGGGACCTTATAATTTCAATGCAAGTCTGGATGCCGTGAATGCCGACGGAACGCTAAAATCGCCTAAGGAGAACTGGGGCGGTATGATGCGGAGCATCAGCACGAGTGATTTCGAGGCGGCCAACGTGCAGTACATTGAAATGTGGCTGATGGATCCTTTCGTGTATAATCCCCTGCATACCGGTGGAGATGTTTATTTTGATTTGGGAAATGTGTCCGAGGATATTCTGAGGGATGGGCGCAAGGCGTTTGAGAACGGTTTGCCCACCGGATTGGAGCAAAACAATGTGGAATGGAGTGCTTGGGGAAAGGTTCCTGCCGTGCAGTCTGTTACGGATGGATTTGACAATAACAACCAGTCCCGGAGATACCAGGATGTAGGTCTGGACGGATTGAGTGATGAGGAGGAGCGGGTGTTTTATGCCACTTATCTGGAGAATCTGCGAATCTTGCACGGTGAAAATTCAAAAGCGTACCGGGATGCGTGGGAAGACCCTGCCGGAGACAACTATCATTTTTTCAGAGGCTCTGATTTTGATGCGCAGGAAACACCGGTATTGGAACGCTATAAACGGTATAACGGCACCGAAGGAAATTCGCCGACGGCAGATATGTCTCCGGAGTCTTATCCTACGGCGGCGACCAATTTGCCGGA
>CAMWQQ010000107.1 GCA_947176455.1 uncultured Odoribacter sp.
TCTTTGCAGACAGGGGACGTAAAAATGCGCCGCCCCGCACAACCAAACACCCATCACATGAAAAAAATCCTGCTCCTCCTCGCATCCCTCTGGCTATTGTCGAATCATCTCTCCGGACAGGTCATCGACACCATTTACATCCACAGTTCCTCGATGAACAAGGACATCCCCAATCTGGTCATCCTGCCTGCCGGGTATCGGCAACATACAAAACTGAACTATCCGGTGGTCTACCTATTGCACGGTCACGGCAACCGTTTTTCTTCTTGGATTGAACGCATACGGCCCGATTTGGACCAACTTGCCTCCCAATTGGATATGATACTGGTCTGTCCGGACGGAAGCAACAGCTGGTATTGGGACAGTCCCGTCAATCCGGCTTACCGGTACGAGACCTATGTCAGCCAAGAACTCATCAACCACATAGACAGCCACTATCGCACCATAAAATCACGGGAAGGCAGGGCAATCACGGGTTACAGCATGGGAGGACACGGTGGATTATGGTTAGGCTTCCGGCATCCCGACCTGTTCGGCGCCTGCGGTTCGATGAGCGGCGGAGTGGACATACGACCCTTCCCGGACAACTGGGACATGAAAAAAGCATTAGGCAACTATGCGCAATATCCACAAAGGTGGGATGAACATACGGTCATCAACCAACTCCCCGTCAGCCGGGAAGATGGTCCGCTCGCCATTATCATAGACTGCGGTACGGAAGACTTTTTCTACAAGGTAAATGAAGCGTTGCACGAGAAACTGTTATACTATCGCATCCCTCACGACTACATCACTCGTCCGGGAGGCCACACTCAGCCTTATTGGAACAACGCCATTGAATATCAGCTTTTATTTTTCAAGAAAACATTGCAAGCCCCGCACAAATAAAGTCGGACTATTTATGCAGTCCGCATTCCTTGTGCGCAGGGTCCTCCCACCACCAACGCCCTGAACGGATGTCCTCTCCGGGTTTGACCGCCCGGGTACACGGCTGACACCCGATACTCGGAAATCCTTGGTCATGCAACTTATTGTAAGGTACTCCATGATTACGGATATACTCCCACACCTGTTGTTCCGTCCAGTCAATCAACGGATTCAATTTCAACAGTTGATTATTTTCATCCCATTCCACCAACCGGGAATCGGTACGAGTGACGGATTGTTCATGGCGCAAGCCACATATCCATACCTTCAAGCCTTCAAACGCCCGTTTCAACGGCTCCAGCTTACGGATGTGACAGCACAACCGCCTTTTCTCGCTGCTTTCGTAAAAAAGATTCACCCCATGCTCCGCCACCATCTTCTCCACCTGCCGGTAATCCGGAAAAAGCAACTGGATTTTGATGCCGTAAGTCATATTGGTACGCTCTATCAAACTGTAAGTCTCCGGAAACAAACGTCCCGTATCCAGCGTGAAAATACGGGTCTCCGGCAAAATACGGCAAATCATCGCCGTCAGCACCTGGTCCTCGATGCTCAGGCTGGAAGCCAAAGCGATATGCCCCCGGTAGGCTTCCAGGAAATAGCCCAACACCTCTTCCGGCTCTTTTCCGGCAAAACGTTCGTTCAATTGCTCCGCAACAGCTTTCATCGCACCACTTTCGTCAACTAAACACTCCTTGCAGATACTTCTGGGTCAGTTCCTGCTGAGGATTTTTGAAAATCTGCTCCGCCGGACCGGCTTCGATAATCTCGCCCATATACATAAAAATCACATAGTCGGCAATCCGCAAAGCCTGCCGCAACGTATGGGTCACCAATACAATGGCATATTCTTCCTTTAATTTCAGGAACAAATCCTCGATTGTCCTGCTGGAAATCGGGTCCAGGGCGGAAGTGGCTTCATCGGCAAGAATAAACTGGGGTTCCACCGCCAAACCGCGTGCCAGGCACAACCGTTGCTGCTGTCCGATAGACATCCTGCCTGCCGGAGAGTGCAACCGGTCTTTGACCTCTTCCCACAAACCGACCGCCTGCAAATAATGGCGCACCACCAGATTCAGCTTTTTACGGTTCCGCAATCCGTGAATCCGGCATCCGTAAGCAACATTGTCATAAATGGACATGGGAAGCGGACAGGGACGTTGCGACAACAGACCAATCTTCCGACGAATATGCGTAATCTCCACCCCGGGAGCATACAAATCCTCCTCGTCAACCAACACCTTGCCCGTCACCTCCACTCCTTCGGTATGCTCCTGCAAACGATTCAAACTTTTAAGTAATGTCGACTTTCCACACCCGGAAGGACCGATGATACAGGTAATCTTCCGGTCCGGTATCTCGGTGGAAACATCTTTCAAGATACGATTGCCCTGAATGGACACGTTCAGATGCTCCACCCGGATATTGGAACGACTGGACTCCTCGGTACAGAATTTCTGATTCGGACGGAAAAAACCTTTCTTCAATTCCGTTTCATTCCATTCCGCCGCAGTCCACTTGAGCTTCTTACTTAAAAAAGGAATATTCATATTATATACAAAAAAATTTCAACACTCAGCTAACCGGACTCTCGTCCAGATTTTAAATCTTATTTTTAGAAAAACGATTGGTGATGATTCTGCCTAGAAGACTCAGCACCAACACAATGACCGTCAACATCAAGGCGGCGGCATAAGCCCTTTCCTGCACCTCGGGAATCGGACTGCTCAACTGGAAAAACACAGCCAACGGCAACGTGGCGGCAGGCTGACCCAGCGATGTCGGTATGCTATCCGTATAACCGGCAGTAAACAACACCGCCGCGGCATCCCCGATAGCACGCCCAATGGACAACAATGTTGCCGTGGCGATACCGGGTGCAATTTGCCGAATCACCACCTTGATGGTCTCGAAACGGGTCGATCCCAAAGAATAGGACGCATTCAGCATATCCTGCGGCAACTCCCGGGCAATCTCGTCCATCGTTCGGATAAAAATCGGGATAATCAACAACGTGATGACGATAATCCCTCCCCCCAAGGAAGTCTTTAATCCCAGGGAAATCATAATGGTAAAAGCAAAAGCGCCGTAAACGATAGACGGAATCCCGAACAACACGTCATACGCCAATCGTGCCCAAGCCGCCCGCTTGGAATTCTTCTTCAAATAAACATTCAGATAAAACACCACCGGAATACTGACGGCAAGCCCCAGGACGGTCGAAGCACCGACAATGTATAACGAACCGACAATCGCATTCAGCAATCCGCCCTCTTTCCCGATGTAAAAACCGCCGCCCGGCAAAGAAGAAATCATCTCCCAGCTCATAGCCGCCCAACCGTTTCTGACAATGGTGTACAAGATGCTTCCCACAAACAAAAAAACCAGCAAGGTGGTCAGCAACATCACTCCTTTCATCAGTTTCTCTTCTATAAACTTCAGCTTCATCGTCCGGAAAATTAAGTCAAACTTCGTTCAATCTTGCGCAAAAGCAAACGGGAACCGATATTGAACACGAATACCACGACAAACAAAATCAGGGCGGCAAGCATCAACGCCGATTCATACAAAGGCAAAGACAGCATTTCCCCGTAATTATTGGCAAGCAGAGCGGGCAAGGGATAACACCCGTCAAACAGCGAGGCGGGCAACTGAACAATATTTCCGCATACCATCAATACGGCGATGGTCTCCCCCATAGCCCTGGAAATAGCCAGCGTCACCGAAGCGACAATTCCGGGAAAAGTCTTTTTCAACAAAACATATTTGGTCGTCTGCCAGCGGGTGGCACCCAACGACAAAGACGCATCGCGAAACTCCTGAGGCACCGAAGAGAACAATTCCACGAACAGACTGATCAACAAAGGCAAAACCATAATTCCCAACACAATACCCGCCGTCAACGTGGAGTAACCGGTAGAATATTCCACAAAATGCGGAGCCAGCCTGTCCGAAATCCAAGGCACAACGACTAAGATTCCCCACACGCCATAAACCACCGAGGGCAATCCCGCCAAAATGTCCAAAGCAGGAAAAACCACCTTCTTTACCCACGAACGAGAGTTTTCTGTCAAAAACACAGCCGTAAACAAAGAAACCGGCAAGGTCCAGATAATGGCAATCCCCGTCACCCACAATGTCCCCATAATAAAAGGCAGAAAACCGAAATCTCCGCGCATGGGTTTCCACTTGGAAGTGCACAACAACTCCCACAAGGATTTTTCCTCCAATATGGGCATGGATTTAATCACAAGCCCGAATCCTATCAATATCAGCAACAACACGGAAATCATCGTAAAAGCAAACATGACGGAACCCGCCATTTTGTCTTTCAGCAATCGGACTACCGAAGTTTTCCGGGAAATTTCATATGTTTCGGCACTCCTCATTTGGATTGAAATTTAAGCAATTCTTTTTCCAGCAATTCCGTTGACAAACCGATGTATCCCACCTCGGGTGCGTATTCCTGTCCGTCGGTCAGGATAAATTCCAGAAAAGCCAGCACCTCCGGTTTCTCGGGCACTCCGTTTGAAACCAAAAACAAATTCCGCGCCGGAGGCGCAGGATAACGACCGTCGGCTATGGCCGCATTCAATTCCGTACTGGTGGAATAAAAATTCTCTTCCGGGTCTATCTTCCCGTTTCCGTTCAAATCCAAGGGCATGACGGCAATGTGCCGATAAGGCTTCTTGGTATTGATGTCATAAGCATAAGCGATGTTATTGAAACCGATGCCAATTTTATCCCGCTGCACCACCGAAGTCACCCCCGGGTCGCCGAACACCGCCGTGCCCTCCAAATCCTCCTGCTTCACCTCCAGCCACGCCGCAAAGGTCTCCGCCGCCCCGCAGGCATCCGAGCGGGTATAGACATGCACAGGTATGGTACTCCCCGTACCCAACACGTCTCCCCACGTCCGTGCCGTATTGTGAACCCACATCTTTTTAGCCGCTTCCTGCTTCAAGCCCGTAGCCAGAATCTCGGCAATCAACGGATTAGCCGCATTAACGGTCGGGACAACCGCATCCTTCACGACGGCTATCGGGAAAGCCCCCTTCTCCAATTCCTGCGGATAAATGTCCCGGGAAACCATTCCCAGGTCCACAACCTTCGCCAAAGCGTCCGTGATTCCCTTGCCGGCACCTCCGGCAGAAATATCAATCCTCACCTTGGGATGTATCCGGCGAAACTCCTCCGCCCATTTCACCACCATCGGATAAAGGGCAAAAGCCCCCGACAATTGAATCTCCCCTTTCAGTTCCCTGCGCGACTCCCGCCTATATCTCAATCTCTTGATAACCCCCTGTTTCTTTTCCTGGGCAACAAGCTCTCCTGCGCTCCCCCAAAAAGCCAACAAAAAGACTATGCAAACAATACGTATATAGTGCATCTTTTAGTTTTAAAGAATTTTCCTGCATTCTGCAAACTCATAAAATACAGGACGTAACACATACATTTCACCATCTGTTCCAACACAGAACATTTTAACAAGCAAAGTTATTCATATTCTGTCAAATGACAATACATCCGCTTTGTAATTTTCATAAGTCTTTTTACTTATTCTAAGAAAATCCACCTGTCCCTATTCAATGACAAAAGACCCTTGGTAAAGGGTCTTCTGGCCAAAGGATTGTCGACTTCTCCCACCCATTTTTCCTGTCACATTCGTCAAAACAATCCACCTCGTACTTCTTTCATTTCTCCGTCGGTTCAAACTCCTCTTTCCCGACTCCACACAACGGACAAGTCCAGTCGTCCGGCAAGTCTTCAAAAGCCGTGCCGGGTGCAATTCCATTGTCCGGATCACCAAGCTCCGGGTCATAAACATAGTCACATACGGTGCAAATGTACTTTTTCATAATCGTTTCATTTAATATTCACACCAATATATACGAAATAAAAAGAAAAAGTTTCGGGCTGTCACAGCCGGAAACTTTCTCACTACTAACCAATCTTTTACAAACTTATGAAAAAAAACATCTTCTTTTACGG
>CAMWQQ010000108.1 GCA_947176455.1 uncultured Odoribacter sp.
GCCTTGTTTCGTTTTTTCCAACTGCCGTAAACCAATTTAGAATAGAGGTCCAGCATCGCATCCTTCTCCGCCTGCAGTTCCCCGATTCGCTTTTCATTCGCCTTGATGTCATTTTGGAGGTAGCGTACTTCCTGGTTCAGAGAATTCAACAGGTTTTTGCTCTGGTGAATCTTTTCCTGCAAAATATTCAGTTTTCCGGTAGAAACCGACTTGTTTTTCGTCGCCTCTTCCAGTAGCTTGTTCAAATAGGAAATCTCTTTCTCCGCCTTTTCCTTTTGCTTCTTGACGTCGTTGACGGATTGGGCGCATACCACCGAACAAGCACACAAAACGATTGAAAATAATATGGTCAATCTACTGAAAATCATTCTATTCTCTTATATTTCGACAAAATTTTCAAATTCGACTCTACCGGCACATTGAACTCAATTTTCTGAAATTTCAATTCCAGATTGGTTTCCGCGCTTTCTGAAAACAACCCGAAAATAATCGTTTCCGGAAAGATTTTCCCGGAAAAATCCTTAAAATTCTTATAATTAACACTTACGCCGGTATCTTCTTCCACATCTTCGACAGATATGCTCAACGGCCGGAACGATTGAGGGTCTATCAGAATTTTCTGCAAAATTAGGATGAAATCTTTATTTTTTCTCCTTTTTTTGTACAACTTCTTTATTTTGCGACTCAAAGCGTGTTCCTCAACCGTGGACAATTCGTATCCCTCGTCCACCCGGTTTAATTTGTACCTTTTATTAGACGTACCATAAATATCCGGATTGAAAAAGGTATTGGTCAGCATATTTTGCAAAAATCCGTAGGTGACGTGCGCATCGTATTTTTCCTGAAAGTAGGTATAATCCGAAAGAAAATATCTTTTGTGGTACACGTCCACGAACTTGACGCTGTCCTTGGTCAACAGGATGCGGGCAACCTCTATGCCCAGCGGAGCGGTAACGGAAATTTGCATAAAACTGTCCCGCCGGATTTTCAGAGAAGCCTTGAAATTGTTGCTTCCCTTGCCGTTTGTCAAGGAAATGTCTATTCGTTTGGCAAACAAGGTTTGGTAATCCAATCCGTTGCTTTCAATATTTCGGAATAATTTGTTTTCAGTGATGACCGGAATGTCCTTTTTCACGGCGACCTGTCTTACCGTCCGGCAGGAAACAACCGAAAAACAAATCAGTATCAGTAATATCCGATTAATTTTCATCGATGAAAAATTCCATTATTCAGGTAAAACACCGGTTTCTATTTTCTGTTCCAATTCACTTGTATCGTCCGTGCCTGCTTCCAAAGCCTTTTTCCACATCGTCATTGCCTGTTCCTTGTCACCGTTGCGGTATAAAATATCCCCGTAATGCTCATACAGGACGCCGGAAGGTTTTTTGGATTTCTCTATCGCCAGCTTGATATAGAATTTGGCTTGCGAATAATTTCCGCGCTTGTATAATACCCAGGCATAAGTGTCCAGATAAGTCGGATTATCGGATTCCACGGATACCGCCTTGGAACTCATCTTTTCGGCAAGACTCAGATTTTCATTCCGAAGCGACAAGTAATAGGCATAGTTGTTCAATACCAATATGTTGTTCGGATTGATTTTCAATACTTCGTCAAACATCTTGAAAGCCTCCTGCACACTGTCCAGACTGTAATAGCAATCCGCCAAATAAGCGTAAAATTCCGATTTCAACGCCACTTTGTCATCCGTCAACGTCACTCCTTTTTGTAAAAAAGGAATCGCTTCCCTGAAGTTGTTTTGTATCATAAAAGAGATGCCGGCAAAGGCATAGGGCAACGGCTGTTCCGGAAAGTAATTGATTGCCTCGATGCTTCTGTTTTTTAGACAAGCGGTATCCGACAACTCATTGCACAGGAGCAATAATTCTTCCCATATCAGGTAATTGTTCCGGTCTTTGGAAAGAATGTATTCCAATTCTTCTTTTGCCTCGGATAATTTATGGTCCTTTTTCAGAAAATCGGAATGCAAGGCTCTGACTGACAAATCATCGCTATACTTTTGCAACAGCAATTCCATATATGAATCCAGTTCGGTATCTGAAACCAAAGTCGTATCGGGATGAAGAATCAGCCTCAGAATATATTGTATCTTGTATCCATTTTCAATCCGGTCGCTGAGAAGCGCGCTCCGGGTATGCTCATCGGCAGGCTTGAGCTGTTTTTTGCTCCGATAATAATCTGCCAGGTAAAGATGAACAAAACCGTTCTCAGGGTCCGCCTTTAACAAACGGTCCAGGATTTGCAATCCCTTTTTGTCCTGGTTGTAATTGAAATACAATTCAGCCAACAGACTCAGGTATTCACTCCTGTCCGGAAATTTCCGAATGAGTTTCAATAATTCGTTGGAAGCCTTTTTGGAATCATCCAATTTTGTGTACAACTTGATTTTTTCAATGGACACCGGTTCCGTGATTCCGTATTGTTCCTCGTAACGGTCATAAACGTCTATCGCCTTTTGCCATTTCTCCACGGAAGTGTAAAGGTCCGCTTCTATCAGGTAAAATTCCTCCCGATTCGGGTATTTGGAAATGATGTCGGCGTAAATCTGACACGCCTCTTCAATCATAGATTTCTTTTGAAGAATGTTTGCCAACAATATTTTATACCACATATTTTCGGGATTGCCGGCAACCGCGTCGCGAGCCAGTTGCAACGCCCCGTTCAAATCGTTATTTGCCGACAAAATGCCGGCTATCTCGAATTTGGCAACCGGACTCGACGGCAAGATTTTCAAGCAATTGTCAAACCACCCCAAAGCCCCCTGGTAATTGCCCGTAATCTTGTCTTTGACTCCTTCCATAAAAGAATAATCAAATTCCAGCCTGCTTTTTTCATCAAGCTCCTGCGTAGTTTCCACTTTCTTTTTCTTGTCGGCAAAAGCGTTGACGACAACGAAAAAGACCAATATTAAGGCAAGCCCTCTTTTCATATTCCTTTATTTTATCCGAATCATTTTTTACCCGTATGGCCGAATCCTCCCGCTCCCCTTTCCGAATCGCTCAGTTCTTCCACCTGGACCCATTCGGCTTGTTCTACCTTGTTTATCACCATTTGGCAGATGCGTTCGCCGTCTTCAATGGTAATCACGTTGTTCGACAAGTTGACAACGATAACCCCTATTTCACCCCGGTAATCGGCGTCCAGTGTTCCCGGACTGTTCAATATACCCAGTCCTTCGTTCAAAGCCAGACCGCTTCTGGGTCGGATTTGCGCTTCGTAGCCTTCCGGCAGTTCAATGAACAATCCCGTGGGAATCAAATGTCTTTCCAAAGGTCTCAAGGTGACCACTTCTTCCAAATTTGCACGAATATCCATACCTGCCGAAGCTTTTGTCTTGTATTCGGGAAGAGGATGTTTAGAGCGATTTACGATTTTTACTTTCATCTGACGGTATCATTTATTTGATTTCAATCCAATCCTCAAACTTACTACTTTTTATTCATCCATAAAAAGCACATTCGTAAAAATAAGCATTAATTTCATACAAAGTTATACAAAGCCGGTTTTTAATAATCATATATTCATTATTATATTTTTATTTTTTAAAAAAAGGATGATGATGATGATGGACTGTTAGTTGTTTTTATAAATCTCAGAGTTTTTTCTTGCTTATGTCGATATTAAGAAAAAAAGGGTGGTTTTTAACAGTGAATTTATTTTTAATATTCTGTTTTTCTGTTGTTTGTGTTATTTATTAACAACTGTCAGTAACGGCTTCTTTTAAAAAATATCTTGCTCCTGATTGGCGAATAAGTGTTAGTAATTTGTATAAAGAAATGCGGAAAAATCGGGTTTCTTTATTTGGTTTTTCGGAGGAAAAAAGAATAAGATAAATTTGTCGGATTATCCAAATAAAGTAATGAAATTCTTTCATTAGTTTTCAACAGGCTATTTCACGACTTGTCAACAAAAAAAGTCACCTGTTTCGGCGACTTTTGTGAAATATTCAATGTGTTCGCGATGCAACGGGGCAAAGAACACGGTTTTATCGGTTCGGTGTGCGATTTTTACGGGAAATCTTGCATTAGTCGAATTGTCCGGTAATCGAAGGCGGTCAGATAATCCGGTTGTTACTATCGGGAAATACCAGCGTCGGCTTGTGTTTTTTGGCTTCCTCGAAATCCATAGAGGCGTAGGATATGATAATAATGACATCTCCGACGACACATTTGCGCGCGGCGGGGCCGTTCAAACAAATCACGCCTGAATTCCGTTCGCCTTTTATGACATAGGTTTCCAGCCTTTCGCCGTTGTTGACGTTGACAATCTGAACCTTTTCGTTTTCGATGATATTGGAGGCTTCCATTAAAGCGACGTCAATGGTGATGCTACCGACATATTGAAGGTTGGCTTCCGTGACGGTCACTTTGTGGATTTTTGATTTTACTACTTCTATGAACATAGCATTAAAATACGATGTTGTCGATAAGTCTGATTTTTCCGGCGTACACGGCGACACAGGCAACCTTGGTGCCCGGTTCCGCCCAGTTTTCCGTTACTTTCAAAGTGGTATCGTCCACGATTTCCACGTACTCGGTCTCCAGAAACGGATTCCGGTTGATTTCATCGGCAATCCATTTTTTCATTTCTTTCACCTCCATTGCCGGCACGAGCGTCCGGGCTTTTTTCAATGTGGCGTAGATATGGGGAGCGTTTTTTTTGTGTTCTTCGTCCAGCAAGGTATTCCGGGAACTCTTGGCAAGTCCGCTTTCTTCCCGGACAATCGGGCAGGGGATGATTTCGATGTTGTATTTCAACTGTTTCACCATATATTTGATAATGGCTACCTGTTGAAAATCTTTCATACCGAAGAATGCCTTGTCGGGAGAAACGATGTCGAACAGACGGCTGACCACCTGTCCCACTCCGTTGAAATGTCCGGGGCGTTTGGCGCCTTCCATAACGCTTTCCAGGTAACCGAAATCGAATTTCCGGGTGTCGGGTTCGGGATAGATTTCCTCTACCGACGGGGCAAATACGATGTCGCAGTCCACCGTTTCCAGCAACCGGATGTCCTGTTCCAAGGTACGGGGATACCTTTTCAGGTCCTCGGGGTCATTGAATTGAGTGGGATTGACAAATATGCTGACTACTGTAATGTCGCTGTTTTTCTTGGAAGCCTTTACCAAAGACAAATGGCCTTCGTGCAAAGCACCCATTGTCGGTACGAATCCGATTACCTTGCCTTCCTTTTTCAGTCCGGCAATCCGGTTGGCCAATTCGTTTTTCGTATTAAAAACTTGCATAACACTTCATTAAAAATACGGGGTGCAAGTTTACGAACTATTTTTATAAATAGGAAAAGAACTTCTTGAAAAAAATGTTTTTCGCTACTTGTACAAGGAATGTATGGCAGGATGTACCGATGTTAGTGCTTCAATCAGTTCCGCACGGCTTACCCCTTCGCGCATAATGATGAAAATCGTGTCGTCGCCGGCAATCGTTCCCAGTATCTCGAAGTAGTTTTCGCTGTCAATCAGCACCGTTACGGCATTGGCATAGCCCGGTACCGTTTTGATAATGGCCATATTGCCCGAAAAATCGATGCTCAGAATGGTATCCGTAATCACGGCGGACACCTTTTCTTCGCGCTGTTCGTTCTGGATGCTGTCCGGTATGACGTAAATGTAGCCTTTTTCCTTGTGGGGGATTTTGGCCACTTTCATAAATTTCAAATCTCTCGACAAGGTACTCTGGGTAGCTTCGATGTCCATTTCCTTCAGGCGGAACAACAATTCTTCCTGCGAAGAAATCATTTCCGATTCAATCAGTTTGCGGATAGTCAGCAATCGTTTGGTCTTGTTTCTCATAGAAATTCCTTTTCGTGCAACAAATATACGAACTTATCCGGCATTCTCCTTAAATGCGGATTTATTTTCTGGTGTTCCGGAGG
>CAMWQQ010000109.1 GCA_947176455.1 uncultured Odoribacter sp.
ATGGAGAATCAGAATGGATATCACCCTTTAATCGCTCAAGATATGACCTACACAGAAGTAATTTTTACCCTCGAACCTTATACGGAGGCCGTCGCCGATGCCTTAATCGCCGAACTCGGCAACATCGGATATGACGGATTTTCCTACACCGAAAAAGGGTTTTCAGCCTATATCCCGACCAAAGACTATGACCGGCGTCCAATCCTGCCTTGCCGGCGGCAAAATCGCCCACGATGCAGACAATCGCCATGTCGCGGTCCACTTCGATGATCCCGTATTTTTCCAGGTCGCGCAGGATGTTGTCCAGGTTGTCCGTATTGTCGATGGTCAGGGATACCGCTACCTCGGAGGTGGCAATCATGTCAATCGGGGTTTTCCAGGCTTCAAAGACTTCGAACACTTTGCGCAGAAAACCGTAGGCAAGCAACATGTTGCTGGATTTGATTTTAATGGCGGTGATGCCGCTTTTTGCCGCAACCGCCTTGATGTTTTTTGCCGGACTGTCTTCGGTAATCAGGGTTCCTTCATCTTGCGGGCACAAGGTGTTTTTCAGCCTTACCGGAATGTTTTCCTTTTTGGCGGGTTGTATGCTGGATGGATGAAGGATTTTTGCTCCAAAGTACGCCAGTTCCGCCGCTTCCTCGAAAGAGAGGTGACGGATAGCCTTGGTATTTTCTACAAATCGAGGGTCGTTGTTGTGGAATCCGTCGATGTCCGTCCATATCTGGATTTCCTCGGCGTGGATTGCGGCTCCGACCAGGGCGGCGGAATAATCACTGCCGCCTCGTTTCAGGTTGTCGATTTCTCCGTATGCGTTCCGGCAGATGAATCCTTGCGTGATGATGAGGTTGCTGGTTCCGGTTTTGGTTAGTTCCCGTTCCAGGTTCTGCCGGATGTAGAAATAATCCGGTTCGCAATCCTTGTCGATGCGCATGTATTCAAGGGCGGAAATCAGGGTGTTGTCGATGCCGCATTCTTCCAGGTAGTAGTGCATCAGGGTGGTGGACATGATTTCGCCCTGTGCCAGCACAGCTTTCTCCTGCAAGGGATAGAAATCCTTGTTGATGAAAGAGCGCAGATACGTGAAAATAGTCTGGATAAACTCCTTGCCCTTGTGGATATAGGCTTCCGTCCGGAATAATTCGGTGACGGTGATGTAGTAATTGACTTCCAGGTCCTGTATGATGTTCAATGCCTCTTGTTTTTTGTTCTGATAGAGGCAATCGGATATTTCCACCAAAGTGTTCGTGGTTCCGGACATGGCTGACAGGACAACGATTTTGGGCTGTTCGTCCGATATCAGTTCCGCCACGTTGCGTATTCTTTCCGCACTTCCTACCGATGTGCCTCCGAATTTTAAGACTTTCATGTTGCGTATCGTTAAATAATGAATCTATGGCTTTCGGCAGTATGGAATTGTACTGTCGAGCGGTTGCAAAATTGCCATATCCTTTCGGATAAAGCAAGAATGTGTTATAAATTAAACAACGTGATTAATTTTTGTAGAAGGTGACTGCCACCCATTGGTTTTCTTCGCGGTATTCCTGGAATTTCATACCCAGGGATTCAGCTTTCTCCTGTATCATGGGCAGGTCTTTCAGATAGAATCCGCTCATGACCAGATAGCCAGTGGATTGTAGTTTGCCGATGTAATGTTCCATATCGTCCAGCAGGATGTTCCGGTTGATGTTGGCAAGGATGATGTCATAGTTCTGTTCGGCTTGCAACAGGGTGGCATCGCCGATTTTGATAGCGATGTTGTCCAGGTGGTTGTTGCGGATATTTTCCATGGCATTGTTATATGCCCACGGGTCGATGTCGATGCCGGTGACTTCCCGGGCTCCGGTTTTTGCTGCCATGATGGATAATATGCCGGTGCCGCATCCCATATCGAGCACGCGTTTCCCTTTGATTTCCGGGGCAAGCGCCAGTATGGTGCGGAGCATAAGGGCGGTCGTGGCATGGTGGCCGGTGCCGAAGCTCATTTTGGGTTCGATGATGATTTCGTATGCTATGCCGGGAATCGGTTCGTGAAATCCGGCTCTGACCTGGATTTGGTTGTCGACGACTATCGGGGTGAAATTTTCTTCCCATACCTTGTTCCAGTCCTGGTCTTCGATTTCCCGGGTGTCCACGGATATGTGGAAGTGTTCCGAGAAATATTGCAACGTCTGGTTCTCGGCAATGGCTTGCCGGTCATAGTCCTTGGTCGGGATATAGGCTGAAAATCCTTTTTCGGTGTAGGAAAATCCGTCGTATCCGATATTGCCGAGTTCGGCGATTAAGGCATCGGCGACGGCTTCCGTATAAGGTTCAAGGGTGAAAATTACTTCTGTGTAGGTCATGTTTTGAGCGATTAAAGAGTGATGTCCATTCTGATTCTCCATTCTTTAGGGTAATAATTGTTTAACCGGTTGCCCAGATTCTTGCACCAGCCCAGTCCGATTCCCCGGTAAGATACCAGTATCCAGTCGCCGGTGATGCCGGGAGCCGGAATGTCTTCCTTGCGCAGAAAGGTCAGGGCGGTTTTCCTATCCGCCTCGTAGACGGCGCAATGCTTTGTTTCCAGTCCTTGCCACAGAGCCGATGCGGGGAGCAATTTTAGCTTCCGGTTGTTCGTTTCCGCCATTTCGCAACCCTTGTAAAGGATGCGAAGTGTTGTCTCCAGAGTGGTGATGAAATCCGCCTGTGAGGTGGGGAGAATGCCCGTGGTGTTTTCGGTTGCATAAGCTGAATAGCGCTCCGGAGTGCGGATAAAAGGTTTCAGGTGGTCTGGAATCCGCGTGTAGGCGGTACTGGATTTTTTGCTTTTCCGGGGGCAAAATTCCTTGCCGTCGTTTTTTTGAATGACTCCGACGAAAAAGCCTTCGCCTTTTATCTTGTGGGGATAGAAATGGTAGCAGTGGGCTTTTGAGTTGCCGGGAACGATGCCTTCAAAGGAATGGGTGATGGGAAGGCTCTCGCCTTGCCATTCGTCTTGTAGCCATTCCAGCATGGCTTCGTTTTCGCCGGGGTTGTATGTACAGGTGCTGTATATGAGCTTGCCACCCGGTTTCAAGCAACGCCAGATGTCGGCGACGATGCGTCGCTGGCGTTCGCTGCACAGGCGGAGATGTTCTTCACTCCATTCCGTGATGGCAGTGGGGTCTTTTCTGAACATACCTTCGCCCGAGCAGGGGGCGTCTACCAGAATGAGGTCGAAAGCTCCTTCCAGCGCATGGAAATCTGCCGGATCGTTGTTGGTGACTACCACATTGTCCTGTCCCCATTTGATGATGTTTTCTTTCAAGATGGTGGCTCGTGAACGGATGACCTCGTTGGCAACCAACAGGCTGTCTTTGTCCAGCATGGAAGCGACCAGGGTGGATTTCCCCCCCGGCGCGGCACACAGGTCCAGCACGCGCACCGGACCGGTGGGCATGATTTGTTGCAGGATGTGCCGGATGAACATGGAAGAGGCTTCCTGAACGTAATAGGCTCCGCCGTGAAAGCACGGGTCCAAGGTGAATACCGGACGCTTGTCAAGGTACCAGGCATGGTCGCACCAGCCGACGGGGGACAAGGGAGCGACTTCGGGCAATAATTCTTCCGGAGTCAGCCATTTCCCCGGATTCTGCCTGATGCTGACGGGGGCTTCGGCTTGCAAAGCGTCAAGAAACAGTCGTGCTTCCGACCCCCATTGTTTTTTTATCCGTTCTTCAAAAGCGGCGGGTAAAGTGTTCATGTGTTTCGGTTAAAAAGCATCCACGAACGTAAATTCGGCGATGATTCGGCGGAACTCACTTCCCTTGCCTTCGGCAACTGCAATACTGTAAGTATAATTTCTGTTCATTGCTTTCAGACCTGTCACATTTTCTTCCAGATAATCTTTTACGCCATAAGCCCGTAGAAATGCCAATTGTTCATTTCTCTGAATGCCGTCTTTGGGATTAATGGTAATGCCTGCAAGTTTGCCGTCCTGATAAACCGGCTCATTGTTAAAATTGCCGTAAACACCGTTATAGGGAATTTTGTTGCGGATGGGGGTGGCGTCTGCCATACCGGAAATACTTATGGAAAGTTTTTTGCCTGCTTTGATATACTGTTTGAAGTCTCCTTCAAAAGCTTGTTTCACGAGCGCAAGCATGGATTGTGCCGCTCCTGATTCACTGATCTGGTATTTGCCGGGACCAAAGTCTTCCTGGATAGAAAATCCAGGTTCTACTTCGTATGAAAACTTCACTTTGTAATTCAGAATCTTTTTACCATTGGCATCATACGTACTTTCAACGCGTGAATCAACGGTAATGTTGGTGTGGTCGGAAATCACGTTGCTTGATTTGGCTTCAGCCACCACTTTTTGTTTGAGTTCCTGGAGTTTTAACACTTCCAACTGTTGTTGCTGGAGAATATCGAGAGACAGCAGATTGTCATCGGTTAGCTCGATATTTAAAGGAACGCGGTCAAGATTATCATAGACATAAGTCTCGTCATTCGCCTTGTTGTGGAATTTGGCATAAACAAGCTCGAAATTGTCATTGGGCAACACGCCGTATTTGGCATCCTCAATCGAAATGTCTTCGGGATCTTTGAAAGCGCCGACAGCTTCCTCGGGTACGGGGAGAAAGACGGAGGGCATATTGTCAAATTCCAGTGAAAGCACCTGGTTGGTGCGGTCATATTTCCCCAGTGAAATTTTTGACGTTGAAGCCAGGTCACCTGCCAAATCGGTTGCAATCTTATCCTCAAACACTTGGCGTTGTTTGGTGCGTGATTCATCGTTCACACGGGCACGGTATTGTTCCATGGTTTCGCCCGGCATCATCTTGAGCCATTCATGCATCAACTCATCGGCTCCGTCGGCAACCAGCTTATTGTAATTGGGTGCCAATGATGTCATGTTTTTCGCATTGATGCTCTTGGTCGCATTGTAGGCTAATATTTGTTTCTGTTGATTGTCGATGAGGAACTCTATCGCAGACATGCCACCTGTTGGAACTTCGATGTGTTTCCGGTCGGTATCGTCAAACAGATTGATAAGAACGATCAGATTGGGAGATGTGGCTACGGCAATGTATTTGTTGTCATAATTATAGGAAAACGACAAGCCTTGTTCCAATCCTTCGATATTCCTCTTTGTAGCGAAAGAACGTGTGTCATATATGGACAGGATGCCGTTGTCTGTAAGAATCGCCAACTCGTTGTTGTCATTGGAGAAATCTGCCTTTGTCACTTTTTCGTTAAATTCCCATTTCTTACGCAATGTTTTCTCCTCGAGATTATACACAGCCACTTGATGCTCGTTTCTGAGAAGGAGGTAGTAATTGTTGTCGCTTACATCTATGTCTGTCACGGGGAAAGGAGTAGGAAACGTATCAATCGGTTGGAAATTGATGGCATTCATTACCAGAATGCCCTGGTCTGTTGCCAGCAACAGCTTGCGAGCGTCGGAGGTGTAAGTGGCGGCCTGCGGTATACCTGTCTTTTTGGCATTGAATCGATAGAGCACTCCATTGTATATATTGGAGCTGAACACTTTTGCCTCGGAAGCTTTTTTTCCGGCGTTTACGACAATATATGAAGTACCTATCGGATTAAACTTAACATTAAGAATCTTTTCGGTGAATGTAGACAACTCATTGGTGCGGAGGGCGTATATGCTTTTATCATTGTAACCGAAAACAACAACCTTGTTGCAAGGAATTAGACCTACAGGTGTCTGTTTCTGGGGAAAAACATAATCATTTGATTGGTCTTGTGCTAATAGAGACGCATAAGAGAATATTACTAAGTTTATTAGTAAAAATAGTTTGTGAAAACAAAAAAACTTTCTCATTAGATCGCTGATTTATAGTTATTTATTGATATCATGAAATTTCAACAAAGATATTCTTTTTTGAGTTTACAAAGTAAAAGACAAAAAATGT
>CAMWQQ010000110.1 GCA_947176455.1 uncultured Odoribacter sp.
CCCACGCATTCGATGAACAGGAAAAACAAGCCGGGAAGCAACCAAAGCAGATAGTTTATGGCATTCTCTTCCAGCTGGGGACTGCATCCCAGTGCGTAGGCGATTTGTCGGGGAAACAAGACGCCTACGATGCAAACCAGTCCGGTGAGCAGCAAACCGATTGCAAATGCCTGCGTCATGATGATGCGGGCGGCTTTTACGTTGTTTTCCGACAAGCGGATGCTTGCCACGACCGATGCGCCAATGCCGAACATCAGCCCGATGCCGGTGATAATCATAAAGAGCGGTGCGACGATGTTGACCGCCGCGATGCCGTCGGCTCCAACGCCCTGCCCGACAAAGACTCCGTCGATGATTGTCAGTGCCGAATTGAAAATCATACCGACAAGGGTCGGGAAAAACAACGCCCGGAACAACGGACCAATTTTTCCGTCTGCAAAATCTATCTTGTCTCTGTCGAGATTTCTGGGTTTCATTGTCAAATCAGCTTAATCTGTTTTTTATTTCCGAATTTACCCATATTCTTTAGGGCATTATTTCCCAATGACCGCCTTTCTTTGAGCCGATATAACGGATGATGTCGGAAAGGGAGGAGAGTTCTCGTTCTATTGTTTTGGTTGCAACTCCAATGGCAGAGGCTATTTCTGCCCTAGTCGTATGCGGATTTTTACTTATGATATCTATGATTTGCTGTTGTCGTTCGGTTAAGTTTTTAGCGACATTTTTAGCGACATTTTTAGCGACATTTTTAGCGACATTTTTTGTTCTGCTATCACGTGTTTGGAGTTCGAAAGTCACTTTTACGGAATTCAAGGTGGTTTCGATGTGCATCGGATGACCGGTTACTTCCTGCCACCTTTTGAGTTTGCGGAGACCGTAACCGAGATTTTCAGATAGGTGGGCAAGCCGAAACAACTTCGCAATTATCGGGTTGCGAGGTTGCGACTCAAAGGAGTTTTCCATAATATCTAACGGTTGCGGCATCGCTCCGGGATTGAGAAATTCAATCCGGTCGTCAAAGACGTGGATACAGCTTCGACGTGGGCTGAAATGGTCGGCATGGGCCATTTGATTTGCCATTGCCTCGCGCAGTATGTCGTATTCGGAAAAATCTTCAACTGACTGCCCCCGTTCGTTTATGCCAATCATCGGAGTGTTGACGAGTGTGCGAAGGCGACGGAGTATTACACGGCTGGCTTCCCAAAGATTTTGTTGTTCGGGAATGCGGTAAGTGTAATTGTGGGTCATGGCCTCAGTACCTGTCCCGGGTATCTCGACATAGTCGGCACAGAAGGTCGGCACGAAATTAAAGATGTATGGACTTTTTCCGAGCATTATCAAACCGCCGTAAGTCAACTGCCCGTCATGGTCTGTAATACCAACCCCTTGGCAAAATTCCTCGTCGCTCACGCTGTCAAGATGTGAAACCAGTCCCCAATAACGCACTTCGTTACGGAAATCGGTCAGTGCATCTGGGTTGAGCATCTTGATGTTGGTATCGGGAATGGATTTTTGCGATTGTACACCGAATGACTGGTCGCGAATCATCGACATGATTTCCTGTTGCGTGGCTCTTTGGTCTCCGCTACCCATACGGATAAAGGTGTTTTCGAGAGAACCAAAATATACAGGTTTGGTTTCTGATGAGAGTAAATAAAATGCAATGATATTCTTGCCGTCTATCTCATAGCGATGAAGCGTTGCAAAGAGGGGAACGTTGAATTTTTGGGAGCGCAACGTGCTGAAGAAGTCCTGTTCGAGTTTCTCAATGTTATCGACACCGATAATTTCAAATGAACGACCGGATTGCTTTATGCCAAGCACAATCCAACCGCCTGAACAATTTGAGAAAGCACTGACGGTTTCCCAGATATTTCTCGGCAATTCTGATTTCGCAGTCTTAACCTCGAAGTCGTCCCATTCTATGTCGCGTAGCCGTGCTACAAGTTCTTCTTTCGTCATTTCAACTGCAATGTTAATCATTTTATCCCGGTTTTCAGCAGATTGTCCTGATATTAAATGGGGGGGATTGCAAAATCCGAGAGTATTAATAAGAGAGAGTTTGAAAATGAATCATCTGCATATAAAATCGGTGACATTTCTTGAAATGAGGAAGTGTCACCGAATTTTGTTATTTTTTGCTATTCCTTTGAAAAGTAGAAACCCTGTAAATTAAAACTTTACAGGGTTTGCTTTGTGGATTGGCGGAAAGAAGGGGATTCGAACCCCTGATACCCTTTAGAGGTATACACGCTTTCCAGGCGTGCCAGTTCAACCACTCCTGCATCTTTCCATTTGCAGTGGCGCAAAGGTAAGAAAATTATTTTATTTGTTGCGATTGGAGAGATGTTTTTTTCAAATTTCGTGCTTTTGCTCTCGTTTATTCGTATCTTTGGCTTCGCCCAAGATACTCCGTTTCGGCAATGCTCAAATAAATTTGGCATTGCGCTCAACTTATTCGTATCTTTGTCAGGACTAAAAAAGGAGAAACAATGGAAGATTTTCAGCATGTCGGATATAGCAAGGAGGTGATAGAGTTTGTGGCGGTCTGTAAGGAGTTTTGTGATTTTGTCGAGACGGCGCCACAAATGAAACGGAAAGATTTTGTCTTGCGTTTGCAGAAGTTTATGCCGTTGATTTACCTGAAAGGGGCGCTTTTGCCGGAGAGCGATGCGGAGGAGGAAGGCTTGACGGAAGATTTTGTGACGGAAGAACAGTATAATTTTTTGTATGGCGAGGTGCATCGGTTGCTGGGAGAATACGATGAGTATCTGGAGGTGTTCGATGATAATATGCAGTATAGCGAGGTGCCGGTGGTGCATTCCATTGCCGAAAAGGTGTGTGACATTTATCAGGATTTGAAAAATTTTATTTCTTCTTTCCGTTGTGGCATTCCGGAGGTCATCGGGGAGGCGTTGTGGCAGTTGAACAACAGTTTTGAGCTGTATTGGGGCAGGGCTTGCGCCGGAGTGTTGCGTGCCGTTCATCACGTCGTGTTTCAGGTCAAGGATGAAGAATAAGAAAAAATAGCTATGGCGGTGGATTTAAAGAAGAGCATCAGTAAAGAGGAGATTGAGCAATTGCCTCCGTTTGTTTTTGAGGGAGAGGTCACGGTCATCGAGGATGCCGGTACTGCCGACCGGATTGCGGAATCGCTTCGGGGGTGTGCTTGTCTGGGATTCGATACCGAGACGCGTCCGGCGTTTCACAAGGGAGAGTCCTATAAGGTCGGGTTGTTGCAATTGGCGACTTCGGAACAGGTTTATCTGTTTCGGCTGAACAAATGCGGTTTGGGCAAGCCTTTGCAGGAATTGCTTGGCGATGCCCGGGTGCTCAAGGTGGGTGTCGGGATTCGGGATGATTTGAGGAGTTTGCGGAAATTGGGCGATTTTGTCCCGGCGTCTTTTGTGGATTTGCAGGAATATGCTGTTCGTTTCGGGATTGAGGACAAATCTTTTTCCAAATTGATGGCGATTATTTTTCAAGTCAAGATATCGAAGAGACAGCGTACTTCCAATTGGGAAACGCCGGTGCTGAATGAGAGGCAGATACGTTATGCCGCAACTGATGCCTGGGGAGCGTTGGAGATGTACCTGAAACTTTCCGGTGGTATTTAAGGTTTGGCGGAAGCGTCGGGAAGCGTGAAGAAGAAAGTCGTACCGATGCCTTCCTGGGAAGAAAACCAAAACTTTCCCTTGTTCAATTTGATGAAATCCTGGCTCAGGGGCAGTCCCAGTCCGCTGCCTTTTTCATTCTTGGTGCCGTAGGTCGTGATGTATTCGTTGGATTTCAGTAATTTTTTTTGATTCTCTTTCGAGATGCCTCTCCCGTTGTCTTTGATGCTGACCAAGATACATTCCTGCTGATGGATTGCCGAGATCTCAATTTGTCCTCCCGGATAGGTGAATTTGATGGCGTTTGAAATCAGGTTGCGTAGCACGGTCTGTACCATGTCTTTGTCTGCATAGACCTCGAACGGTTCTGTCGCTTCATTGCGTATGGTGATGTTCTTGCCGGAGGCGATAGGCTGGAACAGCGAAACGGTCTGACGTATGGTGATGTTCAGGTGAAAGGAGGTGGCATACACCTTGGTTTTTCCATTCTGGTTTCGGGTCCAGCGGAGCAGGTTTTCCAGCAGATTGAACGCCTCTTCGGTGGTTTCGTTGATCATCCGGAACCATTTCTGTACGGCGGGGTCTTTTATTTTGTGGAACTGGCTTTCAATGGAGGAGTTAATCATTTTTATGGTGCTGATGGGTGTCCTCAAGTCGTGTGCGATGATAGAATATAGTTTGTCGCGGGCTTCCAGAGTTTGTTTCAGTTTAGCGTTTTGTCTGCGGATGACTCGTTCGGAATGTAGGAGTTGCAACTGTCTGCGGATGCGGATGACGAGTTCCCGGGGGTGGAAGGGAGCCATAATAAAGTCGATGTAGTCCCGGTTCAGGTGTTCCGGAATGCGGATGTCTTCGGGCGTATTTGCCAGTAGCAGTATCGGAAGCCGGAGGGGGATACGGTTCTTTTTTGCCTCCTGGATGATCTTGTTCTTGTGCCGGGCGTAGGTTTCCGCATCGACCAGAATCAAATCGGGCGTGGTGGTTTCCGCCATTTGTCGTGCTTCTTGGTAGTGTGTGGCTTCAACTACTTGGAAGGTGGCATTCCGGAGGGTTTCCGCAAGGCTGGTCGCTTCCGTGGAAGAGGGATGAACGAGCAAAAGGGTGTATTTACGGTTGTTTATGGGCATGCGGAGGTTATTTTTCAATCAGGGATTGGCAGATTTTATCCAATTGGGAGAGGTGCTGTTCTATTTCTGTCCATTCCGGGAGAGCCGTTTTTTTCTTTTTTATTCTATGGTGGACGGAGGCAAGTGCCGTGCGTATGTTTTTCAAGCGGTTGTATTGCAGGAGAAAGGATATGTTTTGCTCGTGGTATTTTTTCAGATGGAGCAGCAACCGGTGCGTCTGCGTATAGTTGTTCAGGTGGGTGGCGATGACGGAGGACAACTGGCAGAGCGTCTGGATTTCCTCGGCGGAGCAGTCGTGGACGTGCTGGCATTGGAGGAAGGAGATGAATGCCAGGTGAGCGCCGGATTCAAACAAGGGTAATAGCAACATCTGGTGGCACTCTTGTTCTTTCAGTAGGGTGCGTATGTCCGAATCGGCGGATGCTTCATCGCGAATCAGTAGGTAATTCTGGGCACAGAGTTGATTTTCCAGCGTCGGATGACAGAATATGCCGGAATGCTTCCATTTGTCCGGTGTCGGACCGGTTTCCTTGGCGCACCATTCATAGACGATGTCGTAGGTCATGTTGTCGTGGATTTCAAGGATATGAACCCTGTCGTGCCCGGTGAACATTCCTGCCGATTTCAAGGCTTGTTTGATGTTTTTCGGGAAATGACGGTAAGAAGACAAAGACCTGTTCAAATGCAGTAGCAGTTCGGTGAAGGAGTCAATGGTGTAACATGTATCGTTGCCTGTTTGCATAGCATTTCAGTGTTAATTTTTCGCCCGGTTTATATAATTTAACCGCTATGTATATCGAAAATGTGTTTGGGAGGTTGCGTTCTGTTTCGGTTTTAACTTTTGGCTTTGTAGCGGGCTTGGAGGGAAATCGTCTATGATAGATTCTTGAAAATCATGTGCTTGTTTGGGTTTGAATGCGTTTTTTCATAAAAAATGTCGTAAATGTTTGGTGGCAATATGATTTTTTGTACTTTTGTGCCCGGGTAAGTCCTATGCGACCAGCTCCTGCAGAATCCCCCAGGGTCGGAAGACAGCAAGGGTATGCGGTTGTAGCGGTGCGACATAGTCAGCTTACCCGTTTTCGGAAACCGCCTCTTTAGCTCAGCTGGCCAGAGCACGTGATTTGTAATCTCGGGGTCGTTGGTTCGAATCCGACAAGAG
>CAMWQQ010000111.1 GCA_947176455.1 uncultured Odoribacter sp.
AGAATCCGAAAGTGGAACAACCCGACCTGCCCGAATGGTATCTCCGCACAATCATCGAAAAAGCCGGAGACAAACTCCAGGTCATTGAATAAGGCATCTTAAATAAAAAGCCGCCCTCCCGTCAGCATCGACTTCAGGAGGGCGGTTCCTTTTCAAACCGAGAAAGAAAAACAACTGCACTTCTCTATCCACCCTGACATTAAGACATATAAATATCTAATCTCAAGTTTTATAAATCAAGTTTGCCAATAATAGAAACAAAAGCAAAGATAGACCATTGGCAATAAAAACTATTGTGACGCTTGTCGCAAATCCTAAAAATAGCATATTCATGACAAGTTCACAAAATAACCAACCTCCAGCTAAGGTTTTAAGCATAATGCCTTGCCGTTTCTGTTTGAAATCAACCCCGAACATGATTCCACCGGCAATTAATAAACATACACAGACAATGCCTGCGATTGCGACCCCAGTAGTATCATGCTTAGAACCTGCAAAAAATCCCCAGCCAATTAAAAGGCTCATACCTAAAATGATACCACTTCTAAGAATATTCATTTTCATATCCGACAAGCTGACTAAAGTTTACTTACTTCTTTGAGTAGTTTCCAAGCAGGCATTCCTTGTCTCCAAATCAAGGTGTCCGGTTTGACTTTTTCTTGCCGAATCATATCTTGCAAAGCATGACGACTTAAGGGACCCACCTGCTTCCCTTCTATTACTACATAATAATCCAGGGCAGGCATCGAATTGCCTGCTCCCGGAATTGTCATTTGATGAATACAGGTATTTACCGTATTCATCATTTGTTGTGCAATAGCTATGCTTAAACCAAATTCGACCAACCGGTCAACTGAATTAAAATCATTCATAAGTTTACAGACATAAAAAATAAAATTAATTTTTATTTAAAGGGTGGAGGCGGAGGAGTGGCGTTTATAAATAAAGAAGCTAATTCTTCCACATTTCCTGCCAATTCCCAATTCGCCATTCCCTGTTTCCACACATAAAAGTTAGCATTAAACTGCCCTTGTTGCTGCAACTGTTGCAATTGAGGGATAGTAAACGGACCGCTCTGCTGACCGTTTACGGCAATCATATATTGCGTTGTCGGTATGGGAGGAGGCGTACCGCCTTGTTGTATTTGATTTCCCATTTGGTTTACCATACTTGCCATTTGAGCCCCCATAGCTCCCCCCAACATCATTCCTGTCATCATCCCCGCCGGATTCATACTGCCACCTCCGCCATTCCCGATAGCCCCCATTTGTCCGAGGCTTTTCGCTCCGGTTTTCAACACTTCCGTTTGTTGATCTAACGTATGAGCTCCCATGAAATTACTTTCTGTTTGCAAACGTTGTGCTCGTTGGGCTTCTTCACGCTGGATACGAAGCGTTTCTTCCATATTTTCCGCATTAATATGTTGAGTATCCTCCAAATTCTTGATACCAACCATCGTCTGAGCTTCCAGCGTCTTTGTCTGTTGCTCTGCCGTCACTTTTCTCAACTCTTTGTATCCTTCGCTTTCCTTGTCCGGTTCTATCGCTGAAATATCCAATCGTTTCAAATTTACACCGAAATCATTAACAAATTCGTTTGATAGCCTCTGCTGGATCAAGTCACTCACCTCCATAATCTTTCGCTCCAATTGTAAAACCGGAATTCCATTATCCGACGGGGCATTCGTGATAAACCCTTTGGTCGATTTAACAACCGCATCTTTCACCTGTTTCTCAAAATCGCTTAATTCGAAATTGATTAACCGATTTAACTTAATGAAAGAGCGATAATCGGTGATATTAAACGTAATGGAGCCTCGAACGGCCATGGGTACTCCAAAATCCAAGAAACGAGGGTCATAAACATCAAAATAGGGTATACCGAAACGAATCTGAATATTACCCGACAAATTAATAAAATATACCTCCGCCTGGAAAGGAGAATTTCCCCCGAAAGCAAGCCCGACAATATTAGTCAATATCGGGAAATTGGCACTTTTTATCGTATCGTCATAAGGGCCAACGATAAAATCCTGCATTTCTCCGTTCTCTTGCTTATAAACAAAAACAGCGACCTCTCCGTCTTTCACTCGCAAGCTGCTACCGTAACGGATTGCATTTTCTTTATGCGTTGAATTTACCTCTCCGCTCGGGCGCCATTTCCATACTAAATATTCATGCTCATCACAGCGGATGACATCCATCAATCCACCTTCTTTTTTATTGCCGAATAATCCCATGACAATCAATATTAAAACGGTTATGAGAAAGGAGTTTTATTCAATGAATCACAGGCTCTTTTCCCCAATATAAAAATGACAATTGTCGCAATAAATAACAGGATAGCAATAAATACCAAAGCATCAGCAACGATGGAAGCTCCTATGAAGAAAAACAGGATTCCCAAAGCAAAGCACGCGCCACCCCAGATTCCATATTTTTTGATTATTGCCATTCGTTCGGCTCGTTTAGCTTCTTTTCTGCTTTTAATTCTGATTCGATCTTAGCCCTCATGCTTTGAGGCAGAATAGTGAATTTTTTATAGGCGACCGGGAGTCGTTTCATAAGCGACACCACCATGTTAGTGGCTTGTTCCAGAAGTGCGTTGTCATTGCTTGCACATACAATGATTTTCTGATAAATTTGGTCTGTTTTCTGAATCCAAACCTCCTCTTCCGAGCCAATAACTCCGTCGTTATCGTAAGCATTACTACTTGCCATTGCCAGAAGTTCCAACAAATCTTCCTTGGAATTGGGAACGGGAAAATTTTTTATAATGGAAGCCTTCTCCTCCATAGATTTCCTTTCAAGCGTTTGCAAGTCATTGTTGAGTTCCCGAATCAAATCCTCACGCTCCTCATCCTGTTTCGCATGATGTTTGGTGCCACTCAAGATTTTCACGATACCGCTCTCATTGTTATGCTTTCTCGACAATTCCTCCAATCGTCGGTTTTTCTCCTGTTGATGAGTAGCTATTTGTTCCGACTTTCTTAATTCGGCAGCCTGTAATAAATCGAATAACCTTTGGGAAGAATTTACTACTCCAACATTTCTGAATTCATACCCGCACTCATCACACTTGGTCTGAAAAGATTGCAACATCGCTCCACACGAAGGACATTTACGCACATCTCCGAATTTTTCCGATTTCGGAGCAGCCGCTTGTGCTTGCGCGGCTACCTTTGCTTTTGCCAGTTCAAGTTCCTGCGAATGACTAAGTTCGGCTTCTTTCTTTTTTTGCTCCACCAATCGAGCATCCAACACCATTTCAAATTCATCCAAATCCACTCCCATTGCTTCGGCTTTTTTGAACAAAACTTGCTTTTCTTTCTCGGTCAGCTCTCCGTCTGCAAGAGCATAATCAATTAACTTTTCTAACTGTTCGTTGTACATTGACATAATAGCTGTTTTAAATTAAATCATATAATTCTTTGATAATTGCAGCAGTCGGACGCTCTCCGACTTTGCAATACTGATAATGCTTGGTAAACAAAACAAGTGTTCCGATCAGTTGTGTCTTTTTCAAACAATCATAACTTACCCGTTGACTATTGTTTACCAATCCCTCGATTCGATATACTTCACCACAATTCGTATCCTTCACTTTCTGTAGCACATATCCCATCCAAACACCGCTTTCATACCGATGTTCAGCAGCATACCTTCCCAAAAACATCCACGCATCCTTGTTTTTTACCACAATCAATTTCGGTCGCACCACCTGTTCTATCTGTAATTGGGTAATCAGCAGGTTTTCAGCTAAAAACTGCACTCCGGTTTCATCTTTCAAAAAAGTGAATAGTTTTTTCTGCGCTGTTTCCCGATAATTGAATACATCCAAATAATCGGTTTTGTCATCCAGACTACCCACAAAATTCTGGATTTGGCGGAAATACCGGTCGGTAATCTTCACATGGTCATATTGGAAAGACAAGCATTTGCGATTTTTCACCTCCTCGCTCTCTTGCTGCCGGAAAGAGGGATTGATTCCCATAACGAGAACCTCCCTCCGTGAAACCTCCGAATAGCAAAAACCCCGCTTCAATATCTCATTCAAAGCCGGATTGTGTTCAAACCGCTTTTCATATCTTCTCCAAAGTTCCTCTAACATTTTCATGCGAATAGTGAGTTATAAATCCGATGCCGCATTCAGCAATTTCTGTTGAATCTTCAAAAAACGCGCTGACTGCTTTGGTGTTAACTCTCCTTTGGCACTTTCCAGCTTACTACCGATACTTTGTGCTTTCTCCAACATTTCCGCATATTCTGTCAAAGCGCTGACATCGCCACTTTGTGCCTTTTTGAGTAATTTGACATATTTATCGAAATATTCTTCGTAATCATCCAAAACGCTGTCCCAATCATTCCCTGCTTTTACATCAGCCTTGCTTGCTTTATCCTTTGCTGAAGAGGTGTAGCTTACTTGAACTTTTTCGGCTTCTGTATTTTTCAAATTCCCGTCAAACAAGAAATTTAAAGCTTCAGGTCCTCTATCGGTACGACGTTCATATTGCCTATCAACTACACCATCATACCTACATTCTATTTGTTTTAACTTCTGCGGAGCTATATAAGAAAAAACATCCACCCCTTTAACTCCCGGATATTTGACCGTTACCTTGTTTTTGTTGATTTTATAGGTGAAATCATCTTTCCAGTTAATTCCCTGCTTTATCCCTTTCCCATTTTTCTGGAACACTGTCATACAAAGAAAATCACCATTCCAATCTCCCCAAATAGCATTTTCTATTGGCATCTTTTTATAGATACAATTTTCTCCTTTTTCATTTCTTATATTTACATTATTCCCTTCCAGATCAAAGAATAATGGAGTACTTTCATTTCCCCTCTTAAACACTATCTTTCCATTAACTAATTCATAAGCAAATTTGTTTGATAAATTTATGAAGGAGAGATTTTTGCTGTCTATCATAAACATAGACGATATTTTTTCACTTTGAGCATTAATCCACACGTTCCCTTTCATATTCTCCAGGACTGCCAGTTGCTTGTTAGTCAAGGCTTCCAATAATGAAAAATAAACCGGAACCTCGTTGATATCGAGTGCTTCATCAAACAATTCTTTCTGTTCTGCCTTTTTCAATTCCTTTCTGGCTTTTTTTTGGTTCTCCAACAAACGGGCATAAGCCTCATCGATACGGTTGCTTAAATCATAAGCGCTTAAATTCTCTACATTTGTAATGGCTGTTAGCTCTTTGGAAAATTCATCCAAGATCTCCTTTGCCTTTTTCTCGGGAGTTGTACATCCAAAAAGTAATAATATGCACAACGCACTCCACCACAATTTTTTCATAGCTTTATTTTTGGGCTACCCCAGTTTCCAGACAGGTAAGTTTATAAAAAAGAAAAGCGTGGAAACTATCAACTTATTTCAGTTAGTAGGTCGTAGGAAACCTTGACAGTAAAATAAGCAATAGCCCCACACTTGTACATATAGTTCATTAAGGCAAACCATGCCCTTAAATCCATATACACGAAATGTGAAAAAGTTTGCTTGTTCTCCTGTCTAATGAATTTCCTACGTTCACTAACGAGAATAAAGCTAAACGCTTTCCAATGTTCAATATGTCCGCACATCCTTTCAGACTGCCTGACAAAGATATAAATTATCTTTAAAACAATTGGTAGTACAACTCTTTTTTGGGCTATTGCTCTATGCAAAAATAGCAGCATCTTTCCAAAAAATTGCTATTGTGAAAAAATTATGTTAGTCGTATTTTAGAAGGTTTATAAGATTTCACCTATTCTAATTGAAATGCAACTGCCCTGACAGTATCCTTGCACTCCTTTTATCCGTATACTCCCAAAAAACACTTTACCATGAAAACAGTAGCATTCAAAGGAAACACCGTGCATGTAAAAGGAGATTTTCC
>CAMWQQ010000112.1 GCA_947176455.1 uncultured Odoribacter sp.
TAGACATGTTTAAGAAGATATTGTATGAAAATGGATAACAATGTGCCTATACCTGTGCTGAGACGCATGCCTTCGTATCTGTCTTTCGTGAAAACGTTGCAGAAGCAGGGGGAGAAGTATGTGTCTTCTACCCGTATCGCCGAGTATATGGAGATTGATTCCACGCAGGTGACGAAGGACTTGTCCCATACCGGACTTTCGGGAAAGACCCGGGTGGGGTATGAGGTGGACAGTTTTGTCCGGGTGTTGGAGGATTTTCTAGGATTCAGTCGGGTGGACAGCGCTTTTTTGGTGGGTTCCGGCTCTTTGGGGTGCGCTTTGTTGCAGGACAAGGGGTTGTCGGCTTTCGGCTTGCGGATAGAGGCGGCTTTCGATGTGGACAAGTCCAAGATTGGAACGCGGGTCAATGACGTGGAGATTTACCACATCGACCATTTCCGGGCGATGGCGGCGGAGCGGAATATCGTCATCGGCATCATCACCGTGCCTGCCGAGAATGCCCAGAATGTGGCGGACTTGATGGTGGCGTGGGGCATCAAGGCCATTTGGAATTTTACGCCTGCCCGAATCAAGGTGCCGTCCCACATTGTCGTGCAGAATACGACCATTTATATGAACCTAGCGATATTATTTAATAAATTGTATCATCAGGAGTAAACGAGTTCTTGGTTTATTTATTATCTTTGTACTTTATAAACATAAGCTGCGTACGTAGCGTAGTAAAAAATAAAAGACTATGATAAAGATTAAGTTTCCAGACGGAAGTGTCAAGGAATTCGAGTCGGGAGTAACCGGACTCGATATCGCAAAATCCATTAGTCCCAAGCTGGCAAAAGAGGTGCTGGCGGTTAGTGTGAACGGAGAAGTCCGGGATTTGACGCGTCCGATTACCGAAGATGCGGAAATCAAGTTGCATACCTGGGACGATGAGGAGGGCAAGCACGCTTTCTGGCATTCTTCCGCCCATTTAATGGCGGAGGCTTTGCAGCATTTGTACCCCAATACGAAATTCGGTATCGGACCGGCAATCGAGAACGGATTTTATTATGACGTGGATCCGGGCGAAGGAGTCGTGTTGACCGAGAAGGATTTGGAGGCGATTGAGAAGAAGATGCTGGAACTGGCACGCCAGAATGAGGAATATTGCCGAATCAATGTGAGCAAGCAGGAGGCGCTGGAGCATTTCGGCTCGATAAATGAAACTTATAAGGTTGAGTTGATTAACGACCTGGAGGACGGGAAAATCACTTATTACCGTCAGGGGTCTTTTACCGACCTTTGCCGGGGTCCGCATTTGCCGGATACTTCCTATATCAAGGCAATCAAGCTGACCAGCCTTGCAGGAGCTTATTGGAGAGGAGACGAGCACAACAAGATGCTGACCCGTATTTACGGTATCACTTTCCCGAAGCAGAAGATGCTGGACGAGTGGTTGGTGCTGATGGAAGAGGCGAAGCAGCGCGACCACCGGAAAATCGGCAAGGAAATGGAGTTGTTTACTTTCTCTCATGCCGTAGGTGCCGGGTTGCCGATGTGGTTGCCCAAAGGCGCCATGTTGCGTGACCGTTTGGAAGCCTTCCTCCGGAAAGTGCAGAAGAAGTACGGTTACCAGCAGGTCATCACGCCGCACATCGGAAATGTGAATCTGTACAAGACTTCGGGTCATTATCAGAAATACGGAAAAGACAGCTTCCAGGTCATCACGACCCCGCAGGAGGGAGAGGAATTCATGTTGAAACCCATGAACTGCCCTCACCACTGTGAGATTTATAAATTCAAACCGCGTTCTTACAAGGACCTGCCGTTGCGTTTCGCCGAATTCGGTACGGTATACCGTTACGAGCAGAGTGGCGAGTTGCACGGATTGACCCGTGTGCGCGGTTTTACGCAGGATGATGCGCATCTGTTTTGTACTCCCGACCAGTTGAAGGAGGAGTTCAAGAAGGTCATTGATATTATCTTTACCATTTTCAAGGCGTTGGATTTCGAGAACTTTACGGCGCAGGTGTCTTTGCGCGACCCGAACAACCGGGAGAAATACATCGGAACCGATGAGAACTGGGAAAAGGCGGAACGGGCGATTATCGAGGCCGCCGAGGAGAAGGGATTGAAAACGACGGTGGAATTGGGTGAAGCGGCGTTCTACGGACCGAAGCTGGACTTCATGGTGAAGGATGCCATTGGCAGAAAATGGCAGTTGGGTACCATTCAGGTGGATTACAATCTGCCGGAGCGTTTCGAGCTGGAATATACGGGTGCCGACAACCTGAAGCACCGGCCGGTGATGATTCACCGGGCGCCGTTCGGCAGTATGGAGCGTTTTGTCGCCGTGCTGATTGAGCATACGGGCGGAAAATTCCCGTTGTGGCTGGCTCCCGACCAGGTGGTGATTTTGCCGATTAGCGAAAAATTCAATGATTATGCCCAAAAACTTTCGGATTTGTTAAATAATTCCGATATTCGTGCCGTTTTAGATGACCGGAACGAGAAAATCGGTCGTAAGATACGTGACAACGAATTGAAGAAGATTCCTTACCTGTTGATTGTCGGGGAGAACGAGATGAACAACCAGACTGTTTCCGTTCGTCGCCAGGGACAGGGAGATATGGGCACGATGCCGGCAGAGGAATTTATCCGGAAGATAAACGAAGAAGTGAATAGTCAGTTACAGACGATTTACAGTTATTGATAAACTAACTTAGGAGGATTTAATATCGCAACAAGAATGGAATTCAGAGGCCCAAGAAATCAGGTCAACAAGGAACCTCAGCACAAAATTAACGAGTCGATTCGCGCAGCCCAGGTACGGGTTGTGGGGGATAACATAGAAACGGGTGTATATCCTTTGCGTGAAGCTTTGGCTATGGCGGAAGATGCCGGTCTGGATTTGGTGGAGATTTCCCCGAATGCGGAACCGCCGGTATGTCGTATCATTGATTACAGCAAGTTTTTGTATCAACTGAAGAAGAAGCAAAAGGAAATCAAGGCGAAGAGCGTGAAGGTGGTGGTGAAGGAGATTCGTTTCGGACCCCAGACGGACGACCACGACTTTAATTTCAAGTTGAAACATGCCAAGGAGTTTTTGCAGGAAGGTGCAAAGGTGAGGGCGTATGTTTTTTTCAAGGGTCGTTCCATTCTGTTTAAGGAGCAAGGGACGGATATTCTGTCCCGTTTCATCAACGAACTGGAAGATTTCGGCAAGGTGGAGTCCGCTCCGAAGCTGGAAGGCAAGAAGATGATCGTGGTGCTGGCACCTAAGAAGTAATGGGTTTAATATGCTCAGGATATCGGCGAAAGCCGGATAATTATATTTTTCTGAAACACAATTAAAATTTGAGAAGATGCCAAAGATGAAGACTGTAAGTAGCGCGAAAAAGAGATTTACTTTGACCGCTACGGGGAAGATTAAGAGAAAACATGCTTTCAAAAGTCACATTTTGACCAAGAAAACAACAAAACAAAAAAGAAATCTGACACATGCTACTCTGGTGAACGGTGACAATCTGGCTGCCGTACGCAAGATGCTGGTGATGTAAGAAATTATTTTTTAAGAAATTGATTTTATTAACCGGAATGCTATGCCGTAAGTTTCCCCGATAACGGGAACGCTGACATTCAAAAAAACGAAAATTATGCCAAGAGCTAAAAATGCCGTTGCTTCAAGAGCACGTAGAAAAAAGGTTTTAAAACAGACCAGAGGAAACTTTGGTGCTAGAAAAAATGTTTGGACGGTTGCCAAAAACACATACGAAAAAGGTTTGACGTATGCGTTCCGTGACAGACGCAAAAAGAAATCAGAGTTCAGAGCATTGTGGATTCAGAGAATTAACGCCGCTGTTCGCCTGGAAGGTTTGTCTTATTCCAAGTTTATGGGCTTGGTTCATAAAGCGGAAGTGGACATCAACCGCAAGGTTCTTGCCGACCTGGCTATGAATCATCCGGAAGCTTTCAAGGCAGTGGTTGCCAAGGTGAAAGAGTTTGCGAAATAATTATGCAAGATATCCTGAGGGAAGGCTGCTGTGAAGCAGCCTTTTTCTTTTGGTGGAGATTTTCAGTATCCAATTCTTCGATTTCCAGGGAGTGATTGTCAATCGTAAAAAGTTTTATGGAACTGTTCCCGAAGATTTTTCCGACAGTGTAGGGAATATGCAGGAATATGGTTAACTTTGTTTGCTAACTTTATAGATGAAATATGCGTATAGCTTTGTTAGGATACGGCAAAATGGGGAAAATGATTGAGCGTATCGCTCTCGAACGGGGACACGAAATCGTGCTGGTGGTGGATGAGGCGAACCGCTCGGAGGTGACGTCGGAACAGTTGAAGCGAGTGGATGTCGCCATTGAGTTTTCGGCGCCTGCGGTGGCAGTGGACAACTACAAATGGTGTTTTGAACAGGGGGTACCGGTGGTGTCCGGGACGACGGGGTGGCTTGACCGCTGGAATGAGGTGGTGGAACATTGCCGGCAACGGAAGGGCGCATTTTTCTACGCCTCGAATTTCAGCATCGGGGTCAATCTCTTTTTCCGGCTGAACAAATACCTGGCTACCCTGATGAACGGTTTCGGACATTACAAGGCTTCAGTGGAGGAGACGCACCACGTTCACAAGCTGGATGCTCCCAGCGGGACGGCAATCACCATCGCCGAGGGGATTCTGGAGCAACATAATGGGTATGAATCCTGGCAACTGGATCGGGGCGATGAAGTTGCCCATGGCGTACTGTCGATTGTCGCCAAGCGTATCGGGGAGGTGCCCGGCATACATACGGTTTCGTATAAATCGGACGTGGATGAGATAGAAATCCGTCATTCCGCCTTTTCCCGGGAGGGATTTGCCTTGGGTGCCGTATTGGCCGCCGAGTTCCTGAAAGGGAAAAACGGCGTTTTCGGCATGGAAGACATGCTTCAATTGGGATAATACATACATTAAAATAGAATTTATGAGAGAGATATTGGCAAACAAATGGGTGAAATTCGGACTGGTCCTATTCGTCTATCTGCTTTGGGCATATTGGGTAGGCAGTTGGTGGTTGTTGATTTTGGTGCCTGTGATTTTTGACGTCTACATCACCCGGCGGGTGCATTGGGCGTTCTGGAAGAAAAAAGGGGTAGAGAAGCAGAGCAAGACGGTGGAGTGGATTGATGCCTTGATTTTTGCCGTGGTTGCCGCCACGTTGATACGCATGTTCTTTTTTGAGGCTTATACGATTCCTACCTCTTCCATGGAGAAAAGCATGTTGGTGGGCGATTACCTGTTTGTCAGCAAGGTGGCTTACGGTCCCAAGTTGCCGAACACGCCCCTGGCTGTGCCTTTTACTCACCATACCCTGCCTTTTACGCAGAGCGCCAAGGCGTATTCGGAGGCAATTAAATGGCCTTACAAACGAATTGCCGGTACTTCAAAAATAAAACGGAATGACATTATCGTTTTCAATTTCCCGGCAGGCGATACGGTGGTTGTCGGGCAGGAGAATCCGGATTATTACAGCCAGGTGCGTTCTAATGTGGAGTATTTTATCTCAAGAAATCCGTCGCTTTCTAGGGCGGAGGCGGAAAAAGCGGTGCGGGATAGAATGGCGGAGCGTTTCGAGATTGTTGCCCGTCCGGTGGACAAGAGGGAGAATTACATCAAGCGGGGAGTCGGTATGCCGGGCGATACACTGGAGCTGAGACATGGACAATTGTACGTGAACGGGGAACTGGCGGACAATCCGGAGAAATTGCAGTATAAATACAGGGTGAAGACCAATGGCACCTCCTTGAACCGAATGAAGTTGCAGGACTTGGGTATTGCTTTGGACGACATCGGGATGGTGTCTTCTGATTATGATTTTCCGTGGACGCTGGAAATGGTGGAGAAGTTGAAGACGTTTCCGAACGTAAGGGAAATCGT
>CAMWQQ010000113.1 GCA_947176455.1 uncultured Odoribacter sp.
TGATATGGATGAGTTCTTCCACAGGCAGTAAGCCTGTGTTTGTTGCTCCGGATGAAGATGCCGAAAGTATGTCATTGTTTTCTTCCATTCGATACCGACATTAGACTATAAAATTAACAAATTTATTTGACATTCCCATAAAAAATCCGCTCAACGAAGACGCAAAGCACTCCTCGTTGAGCGGACAATCGCAAAAGAAATGTGAAATAAACAACTATCCTACAATTATTCCTTGCTGGAAGGAATAAGTCCGTTGTAATCCACTTCCCGGGACGGATAGACGAAAGTCCAATTGTTTTTGTCTCCGGGATTCAAGGTGATAGCAAACCCGGAAGCGAAACTACCCCCCTTAGCAAAGGTCTTACGAACAATGGGAAGATTCCAACGTTTATAATCGAACCAGTTGAAGCCCTCGCCCCAAAGTTCGATGCGACGATAGAGTCTCACTTCCTCCAGCAAGGCATCACCGGTCTGCGTACAGGTATACGCCGGATCGCGGTCGCTATTCAGTTCCTGCAACAATTGGCGAGCATCCTTCTCCCTGCCGGCAAGATGACAGCACGCCTCGGCTTCGGTGAGGTACATCTCGGCAACACGGAAATGATTGACATGTCCCACCCCGGGCTGAGCCTGTACCTGGAATTTAAACTGCATATAAGCGAATATCATACTCTCGGAATAAAGTTTCGTACCGTATTCCAATCTTGCACGCTTGTCCAGTTCATTTTCCGCAAGTCCGTTACTGCTGCTAAAAGCATCTTCTTTGGGGTCAAGGAACATCCCCCGCCGAATGTCCGTAACAGGAATTCGGTCATACAACTCCTTGGCAATCGCTCCCGGACGCTTCACGCATTGACCCGATGAAGAATTACTTGCCATATAGGCTAGAAAAGAAGCAAATCCCTCACTCTCATCCGGTGCACCGTAGCTACTCCAAATCCATTCGGCATTGGGCGTGGAAAAACCGCCTTCCGTATATTCCTCGGCAGACATCAAGGGATAATTCTTGCGAACCAGAGAGGCGTAATGGGCTGCATTTTCCCAATCCCCACGCGTCAGGGCTGCCCTGGCATAGGTGGCGTAGGCAACATCGATGTTCGGACTATAATTATCTTTCGCCGGACGATTAAGCCCAGAAGATTGGTACAACCCGATGGCTTCATCCAGGTCTGCATAAATCCGCCCGTACACTTCCGCCAGCGTCGACGCCACCAAATCATCATCCTCTCCTTCGTCCAAACGCAAAGGAAGACCACGACTGTCTCCATTGCTGTCCACCCAACGTCGGCAATACAACTGACTCAGCATCAAATAACTGTAAGCACGAAAAGTCAACGCCTGCGCCTTAATAAACTGCTTCTTTTCAATAAGTCCTTGCGCATCGTCAATATGACATATCACCGCATTGGCATTTCCAATGAGTTTGTAATAATAATACCACGGATAATAATTAATGAAATGGGTATTGTTCTCATAAAAATTCCCATTCGTCACAGCTGCATAACTCGTATAACTGCTCGGCTGAAAGTCATTACCCGGATAATCACCATAGAATACTTTTATGGTTCCTTCTCCGAACAACGCTTGGCTGGAATGCTTCATGCACATCAGCTTACAGATACCGTTAATGACAAATTCAGCATTTTCAGTAGTAGCAAAAATAATTTTCGCATCGGCATTGGACTGAGGTGCAGTATCCAAATAACTGCTCGAACACGACCAGGATGCGATCATCAACGACAGGCTATATATTACTTTCTTCATCATTTTCTATGGCATTAAAGTTTAAAACTGATTCCTGCGGAAATAACCCGGGCGCTAACAATGTAATTTTTTTGCATTCCGTCAAAGGACTGCTGCGGATTCATTCCGCGACGGGCGGTCAGCGTAAACAAATTGTCACAACTTACGTTCAGGTCTATGCCTTGCAGGTCTAACCGCCGGATCCAAGCCGTCGGCAGGGTATAATTCAAGGTAATGTTTTTCAACACCAAATAATTCGATTTCGTCAGCCAACGCGAAGAAATCGCATTGTTTGCATCACTCTTGTCGTAATTGATGACCGGTACTCCTTTCGGGTCTATTCGTCCGGGCGATTGTTCGGTCATATCCGCCGGAGCTTCCTGCCAAGATTTCATGATGTCGGCATGAAGACTTTTGGGTTCAGCCGATGTTTTCATGAAACTTTGATATACGCCGTCATACGTCTTGCCACCCAATGCAGAAGTAAACAGCGCAGAAAGGCGAAGCGAGGCATACGAAACATTTAGTCCGAAACTACCAAACATCTTTGGCAGGGCAGAACCGTGAAACTCTTTCAAGGCATAGGTCGTGTTGTTGACATACCAAGCTCCATCAATCAATGTGACGTTTTTGGTGATGTTTCCTCCCTCCGGATTACCGATGACGCCTTCTTGTGTTTCAACATAGTTATTCTCCAGATCGGCAACGTACAACGCATCTCCCGTCAGACGGTCTACACCGGCAAAAGTCGGCAGGTAAAATTCATAACGGCTTTTGCCCTCCACGATTTTGGTATAGGCATCAGATATACCATTTTTGTTCTGTTCCGGCAACTTGATTACCTTATTGCGAATAAAAGCTACATTGGCGGATAGATTCACATGCCATTTCCCCGCACGGTAAACATCCGCATCCGTTGTGATTTCCAATCCCCGATTGGCAATCGTTCCTAAATTACAGGTAATGGCAGAAGCCGGTTCGTCAGTAGTGGTCGTGGCACCGACAGACAACGGTCGATACACATCAAACAACAAATCTTTATTCCGACGGTTAAAATATTCTATCTCCATGTTCCAACGGTTGAACAATCGGGTTTCCGCAGCAATACTCCACGACTCACCCGTCTCCCATTTCAAATTCTTGTCCGCCTGTTTTCCTCGGTAATAAGCACCGTGATTGGCATTCTGTGTCGATTGATAAAGATTCGTATAAGCATACCAGCCGGCACCGGCATCGCTTCCCACCTGTCCCCAGTTGGCACGGAATTTCAACATGTCGACCCATGCCACCTCTTTCATGAAATCTTCATTGGAAACCACCCAGTTGACCCCGACACTACCGAAATTACCCCAGCGATGCTCCTTTGCGAAACGCGATGAACCGTCACGGCGGAAAGAGACTTCGGCATTGTAGCGACTATCGTAATTGTAGCGGATACGTCCCAGATAACTTTCACTGCGGAGCTGATCATCATAACCATAAAATTTTGTTATGTTCTTGAAATTCGACAGAAAACTTTCACCGACAAACGTTTCGGTGTTTTTAGAACCGTATTCGAAACTGCGGTCATAAGCGTAGTTTTCATGCGCCAGCAACACATCCGCGTAATGTCGCCCGAAACTACCCTTCCAGTTCAATTGCTGCTGAAAAGTATAGTTCCTGGTACGATATCGGGTACGCGATGTCAGTCCCTCAGTTCCTGCGCCATCGCCCACAATCGCATTATTGTAATACTGCTCCTCGGAATCTCCGGTAGAAAGATTTCCTTTGAGGGTAAAGGTCAGTCCCTTCCACAAATTTGCAGTTATATAGGCAATACCGTTCATGGTGTTGCGAATCGTCTTATCCGAGTTCAGTTCACTTTCCCACACGACATTACGTGCCTTATTCTGATTACGGGTCAATACATTCCGACCTTCATCATTCACATAAGAACCGATATCATATTGCCAATCCCCATTGACATCCAAACGATAACTTCCGTCCGGATTGTGCAGATGTACGGGATAAATGGGAGCAATCTGGCGGGCAAACATATAAATATTGGAATAAGAATTTTCATTCGCCCCATTGCCTTTCATAAAACGGCTTGTCTGATGCGTACCGGAAAGATTCACACCGGTTTTCAACCACTTCACCGGTTCGAAATTAAAAGAGAGCCGTGCCGACAAACGGTCAAAGCCTACATTGGCGGCATATCCGTCTTCATTCAGGTAGCCCAACGAGAAATACGTATCACTGCGGTCGGAGGCGCGCCCTCCGCTCATTGTGTATTCTTGACGGTAACCATTACGGAGTGCGGCATCGTACCAATCCAAGTCTCCGGCATATCCTGGCAGAATTTTCGTCCCGGGGGTAAGATGTCCGTCCGCATCGAAAAGTTCACCGTCCGGTTTGTTGAAAATATTCAAATACAAATGGGAAGGTATCAGCTTGGCGGAAGCGTATGCCCCGGCAGTAGCTACATCCACTTTGTTCTTTGTCATATACTGATTACGCATGTTTTGCCACATGGCTTCCATGAACTGATAGGGGTTCGCCCGCTTGTACTCCTTGAGTCCCCGCATATAGACGCCTTGCTTGACGTTCAGGTTGAGATTGAACTTGTCGGAAGAACCACGCTTGGTGGTAATCAAAATGATGCCGTTTGCCCCCCGGTTACCGAACAAGGCGCAGGAAGCCGCATCTTTCAAAACAGAGAGGCTCTCGATGTCCGCCGGATTAAGGTCCGACACATTCCCCTCAAAAGGCACGCCGTCGATGACGTACAGCGGAGAGGTGGAGCCATTGACCGTACCGATGCCACGAATCAAAATGGTCGGCTCTTCACCGGGCTGTCCCATGGTGTTGTTTACCTGTACGCCGACGGCATTTCCTTCGAGCACGGCTGCCACATTCGACACCGGCCGGCGTTCTATACTTTCCTTGCTTATGGAGGAGATAGCCCCTGTCAAGGAGGATTTTTCCGCCGTACCGTAAGCCACGCTCACAATAACTTCCTCCAGTTGTTTCGCCTCATTCCGCATCACCACGCGCATCTCGGGGCGAATCTCCACCTCCTGAGTCTGCATTCCTATAAAAGAAAAGACCAATTTCTGCGCCCCTTCGGGTACCCGGATACTAAACTTTCCATTCAGATCCGTACTGACTCCCAGATAAGTACCCGGAACCGTAACGGCAACACCGACAATAGGACTTCCGTCTTCTTCCGCCACCACGATACCCGTGACAGCCACAGACTGTGCCATGGCAAGAGTAATCGAAAGCAGACAGTATATAAATACGATAATTTTTTTCATAAGCAAGTCTTTGGTTAAATCATTTTAATTTATCGGTATCGTGAAACAGAAACAGGCTCCCTTGTCGTAGAGTGTGTCGACAAAAAGGTCGCCACCGAGCAATCGGGCGATACACCGGCACAGGTATAGTCCCAGTCCGCTCCCCTGCCTGAAGGGATCCAGTTTGACGAAACGATCGAAAATGACCTCCTCTTTTCCGGCAGGGATGCCACAACCGGTATCGGTAACGGTAAACATCAGCGACTGCTTGGACGCATCAAGGTTATAGCTGAGCACGATGCTACCCGCATCCGTAAACTTGGCGGCATTGCTAAGCAGGTTAATCAGCACCTGTTCCACACGCAAGCGGTCGGTGGAGATGCGGAAGTCTTCCGTAGGAGGCACAAACTCCATGGTCACGCCGGATTTGGCGCGCCCTTTCATGTTGTTCACCGCCACATTCGCCATAGTATGGACATTGACGGGATTCGACTCGCAAAGCATCTCGCCACTTTCCAAAGACGACACGTCAAGGATGTCGCTGATCAAGGTGGAAAGGTATTCCGTATTCAGCGTAATCAGGCGCGTGAACTGTTCGAGTTTTCCACGATGTTCATCCGGTATTTTCTTGACAAGCAACTGGGAGAATCCCATAATGGCGTTCAACGGCGTTCTCACCTCATGGCTCATACTATGAAAGAAATTGCTTTTAGCAAGATTCGCTTTCTCCGCCTGTTCACAAGTTTCAACCAATTCTTTCTGAATATCTATCAACTGCCGGCGCCCCTGTTTCAACATCTCGGTCAATCGCAACAACCGGTTGGCAAAACTGCGGGTCCGGTAATAAGAATAGGTAACAACAA